>NZ_JBFUAZ010000549.1:0-2892 GCF_056406035.1 Polaromonas sp. P1_E1_2
CGAAATCTTTGCACGGCACGGGAAACGCCTCAAGCGCGTGACGGAACCCGGGGAACACGTCCTCAAAAGCATTGAACTCATCATGCGCGAGGTGGGCAACCTGCGCCGCATTGGCGAGCAGTTTTCTGCCCAGGACAGCGGCACCCTCTCCATTGCCACCACCCATACGCAAGCCCGTTATGTGCTCCCGCAGCCCGTCGCCAAGCTGCGTGAAGCCTTTCCCAAAGTCAATGTCAGCCTGCACCAGGGCTCTCCCGACCAGGTGGCGCGCATGGTGCTTGATGAGGTGGCCGAAATCGGCATCGCGACCGAATCATTGACGCAGTACGAAGACCTGGTGACCCTTCCCTGCTACGAATGGCAGCACATGCTGGTCATTCCTGTCGACCATCCGCTGGCGAAAAAAGACAACATCACACTCGAAGACCTGGCGCAAGAACCCCTGATCACTTACCACCCGTCTTTCACCGGCCGTACCAAGATCGACCTGGCGTTTGCCGCCAAGCGGTTGCAGCCGCGCATTGCGCTTGAGGCGATTGACTCCGACGTCATCAAGACCTATGTGCGCCTGGGGCTGGGCGTGGGCATCGTCGCGGAAATGGCCATCAAGGAAGACGGCACCAACAGCGACCTGATTGCCATCGCGGCCGGCCCGCTGTTCGGCATCAACGTCGCCCGCGTGGCCTTCAAGCGCAGCGCCTACCTGCGCAACTTTGTGTATAAATTCGCCGAACTGCTCAGCGACAAGCTGGACCGCGCCCTGATCACCAAGGCCATGGCCGGCCGTGTCAATGACTATGAGGTTTAGCTCCCCCCCGAAGCGGCCTTTGGCCGCTCCCCCCTCAAGGGGGCGCCACCTGCGGCCCGGCAGAGCCGGTTCCGCGGCGGCCGCTTGAACAAGAATTAACTCAGCTAGTCCTTGCCATGACCACTATCCTCGAACGCACCCCCACGCTCAAAACCAAGCTGCCCGCTGTCGGCACCACCATCTTCACGGTGATGTCCACCTTGGCCGCTGAAAAAGGCGCTGTCAACCTGGGCCAGGGCTTTCCTGATTTTGAGTGTGACCCGCAGCTGGTCAACGCCGTCACGGACGCAATGACCAAAGGCCTGAACCAGTACCCACCCATGACGGGCGTTCCGGCGCTGCGCGAAGCCATCTCGGCCAAGGTGGCCAAACTTTACGGCCACCGCTACGACGCCAACAGCGAGATCACCATCACTGCCGGCGCCACCCAGGCCATCATCACGGCAATCCTGGCCGTCGTTCACCCCGGCGACGAAGTCATCGTGCTGGAGCCCTGCTACGACAGCTACGTGCCCAACATCGAACTGGCCGGTGGCGTCGTAGTGCGCGTTCCCCTCACGCCAGGCACCTTCCGGCCCGACTTCGACAAGATTTCCGCAGCGATCACATCCAGGACGCGGGCGATCATCGTCAACTCGCCGCACAACCCGAGCGCCACGGTATGGACCGAGGCCGACATGCTCACGCTGCAGGACATCCTGGCGCCCACCGACGTGCTGCTGATCAGCGACGAGGTCTATGAGCACATGGTGTTCGATGCGGCCCAGGGACGCATCCATCAAAGCGCCGCCCGTTTTTCAAGCCTTGCCGCGCGTGCGTTCATTGTCAGCAGCTTCGGCAAGACTTACCACGTCACCGGCTGGAAGGTCGGCTACGTGGCCGCACCCGCTGCGCTGACCACCGAGTTCCGCAAGGTGCACCAGTTCAACGTGTTCACCGTGAATACCCCTGTGCAATACGGGCTTGCCGCGTACATGGCCGATGCGCAGCCTTACCTGGACCTGCCGGCCTTCTACCAGCGCAAGCGCGACCTCTTTCGCGAAGGCCTTGCCAAAACCCGCTTCAAACTGTTGCCCAGCGAAGGCAGCTACTTCCAGTGCGTGGACATCTCCGACGTGAGTGACCTGGACGAAGCCGGGTTTTGCAAATGGCTGACCACTGAAATCGGCGTGGCGGCGATTCCCCTGTCGGCGTTTTACGGCAACGGCTTTGACCAGCGTGTGGTGCGGTTCTGTTTTGCCAAAAAAGACGAAACATTGAACACGGCCCTGCAGCGGCTGGCCAAACTGTAAGCGCGGCAAGCCGGCGTGAAAGAACCTGTTTACGGTCTAAACGGGGCCGCGCAAGCACCTTCTCGGGATGGGATGCAAGGCGCGGTGCGATGCCCATAGCTCGGCTATGGGCTAGCGCCGCAGGCCGCCCGAGAAGGCGCTTGCCCTCCGGGTTGGGGGTGAAATCGCGCGATTGAGCCACCCAGGCCCTTGCATGGGCATGAGCCCATGCGGCGTGCCCGGGCGGCCCACTCATCGCCGATTGCACCCCAACGCGGCCTCGTTTAGACCGTAAACAGGTTCTAAGCCAAGGCTGTCAGTATTTGCCGACGGCTGGACAGGTGCTCATCCTGCTTGTTTGCGCCCCGCACCGGGAAACAATCACTTCACATAACAAGGAGTGCTTCAAATGTCCCTATCCCTCATTCTGCTGATCGTTCTTATTCTTATCCTCGTCGGTGCATTGCCTACCTGGGGCCACAGTCGGAGCTGGGGTTACGGGCCCAGCGGGGGTGTCGGCCTGGTGGTGTTGATCCTGGTCATCCTGCTGCTGATGGGACGCATCTAGTCCGCACCTTCCGTTGGTGATTCACCAGGGAAGATGGCCTTGCATAGCAAGGCCATTTTTTTGCGCTCCCATCTCACAAGCCTGTTTCAACTATTCAGTTGCTGCCACGCTTTTTAGCTGCGGCATAACAAGCCTTCGGCAGTTGTTAGCCTTCGCTGAAAGGTCTGGACTCAGCTATTGAGCTGAGTCCAAACCTTTTCTAACCGCTTAATGCTGACCGGCTGCGGTGTGCGCAGCTCCTGCGC
>NZ_JBFUAZ010000550.1:0-2885 GCF_056406035.1 Polaromonas sp. P1_E1_2
GCGCTTGCGAGGCCTGACGGGCATAGGGCTCAAGGAAGCCAAGGATGCGGTGGAAGCCGGGGGAATCGGACCGGGTACGGGCGCTGGCGAGGGATCTGGCCCGAGCGAAGGACAATCCCCGGGCCAGGTGAGCAACTCAAACGGCTTGTGGTGGTGGCTTGCCGCACTGGCCGTGCTGGCGCTGGCTGGTTTCGCGCTGCTGGGTTGTGTCTCTGCGCCGCCGGCTCCTGCCGCCGAACTGGCGCCGTCCGGCAAGCTCAGGGCCGCCATCAATTTCGGCAACCCCATACTGGCGGCTCGCATGCCGGACGGTTCACCGCGCGGCGTCTCGGTGGATCTGTCCAACGAACTCGGCAAGCGCCTGGGCGTACCGGTGCAGCTGGTGACCTTCACATCGGCCGGCAAGGTGGTCGAAGCGGTCAGGGATGCGCAGGTTGACATCGCCTTTGTCGCGATAGACCCGGTGCGCGGCGCAGACATGTTGCAGACGCCGCCCTACGTGATCATCGAGGGCGCGTACCTGGTGCGCATGGACTCGCCGATACAACGCAATGAAGAGGTGGACCAGGTGGCCAACCGCGTCGTGGTCGGCAACGGCAGTGCCTACGATCTCTATCTGACCCGTGAACTGAAAGCGGCCAGGCTGGTGAAGGCCCCCACCTCCCCGGCGGTGACCGATGTGATGGTCGCGCAGAACATCGAGGTGGCGGCCGGCGTCAAGCAGCAGTTGGAGGCTGACGCTAAACGCATAACGGGCGTGCGTTTGCTACCGGGGCGCTTCATGGTGATCAACCAGGCTATGGGCCTGCCCAAGGGGCGCGAGGCCGGTGCGCGCTACCTGGCGGCGTTTGTCGAAGAGATGAAGGCTTCGGGATTTGTGGCCACAGCGTTGGCGCGCCACGGCATTGAGGGCGCGGCAGTCGCCCCGCCCTCTACCCGCTAACGCCAAAGACTCACCCCACCCACTTGCGCGCGTTGTGCCAGAGGCTCATCCACGGGCTGCGTTCGCTGGCGCCGCCCGAAGTCCAGCTCTTCTGGATGTTGCGGAACACGCGCTCGGGATGCGGCATCATCGCCGTGAAGCGGCCGTCAGCTGTGGTCACGGCGGTGAGGCCGCCGGCGCTGCCGTTGGGGTTGGCCGGATAAGCTTCGGTCGGCTTGCCATCGTTGTCGGTAAAGCGCATAGCGGCAATCGCCTTGGAGGCATCGCCCCGGAAGGCGAAATTGGCATAGCCCTCGCCATGCGCGACGGCGATCGGCAGGCGGCTGCCGGCCATGCCCTGCAGGAAGATGCTGGGGGACTCCAGCACCTCGACCATGCTCAGGCGTGCTTCAAAGCGCTCGCTGCGGTTGGTGGTAAAGCGCGGCCAGGCCTCGGCGCCCGGGATGATGTCGGCCAGTTCGGCAAACATCTGGCAGCCGTTGCACACGCCCAAACCAAAGGTGTCCTGGCGCGCAAAGAACGCCTTGAACTCTTCGGACAGCACCGGGTTGAAGGTGACTGAGCGCGCCCAGCCGATGCCAGCCCCCAGCGTGTCGCCATAGCTGAAGCCGCCGCAGGCCACGATGCCCTTGAAGTCGGCCAGCCTGGCGCGACCGGTTTGAAGGTCAGTCATATGCACGTCGCAGGCTTCAAAGCCGGCTTCGGTGAAGACGTAAGCCATTTCCACATGCGAATTGACGCCCTGCTCGCGCAGCACCGCCACGCGTGGCCGCGCCGACAGGTTGAGCGCGGGCGCCGACAGCACTTTGACTGGATCAAACGTCAGTTGCACATGCAGGCCCGGGTCGGCGGGGTTGCCGGTGGTCGCGTGTTCAGTATTGGCGCAATCGGGGTTGTCGCGCTGCTGGCAGATCTTCCAGCTGATCGAATCCCAGACCTGATGCAAGTCTTGCAGCTTGGCCGAGAACACGGCCTTGGTGTCGCGCCAGACCTGGATCTCGCCCTTGCCGACTTCGAGCGAGGCGTGCTGTGGGCGCGTCTTGCCGATGAAGTGGCTGAATTTGGAGAGGCCGTGCTCGCGCAGGGTCTGCATCACTTCGTTGCGCGCAGACGTGGCCACCTGGATGACGGCACCCAGCTCTTCGTTGAACAGCGCCTTGAGCGTGAGCTCCTCGCGGCGCGCGCCGACCTGGCTTGCCCAGTTCTTGCTGTCGCCCGTGTCCATGCGGCTGTCGGAAATGCCGTCGCCCTCAACCAGCAGCATGTCGATGTTGAGTGATACGCCGACGTTGCCGGCAAAGCCCATTTCGCAGACCGCGGCAAACAGGCCGCCGTCGCTGCGGTCGTGGTAGGCCATGAGCTTGCCGTCTTTGCGCAGCGCATTGATGGCGTTGACGAGGTTGACCAGGTCTTTCGGATCGTCGAGATCGGGCACCTTGCCCTCTTCCTTGTCCAGCGTTTGCGCGAGGATGGAGCCGCCCATGCGGTYCTGGCCCTTACCCAGGTCAATCAGGATCAGCGTGCTGTCGGCCTCATCGCGGTTCAGCTGCGGCGTGAGGGTGCCACGCACATCGGGCAGTGTGGCGAAAGCGCTCACGATCAGCGACACCGGCGAGGTGACTTTCTTGCTGTCAGCGCCCTCGCTCCACACGGTGCGCATCGACAAGGAATCCTTGCCAACCGGAATCGACACGCCCAGCGCCGGGCACAGCTCCATGCCGACGGCCTTGACGGTCTCGTAGAGCGCCGCATCCTGGCCGGGCTCGCCGCAGGCGGCCATCCAGTTGGCTGACAGCTTGACACGCGGCAGCTCAATGGGCGCGGCCAGCAGGTTGGTGATGGCCTCGGCGACCGCCATACGCCCCGAAGCGGCCGCGTTGACGGTGGCCAGCGGCGTGCGTTCGCCCATGCTCATGGCTTCGCCCGCAAAACCGCTGTAGTC
>NZ_JBFUAZ010000551.1:0-2882 GCF_056406035.1 Polaromonas sp. P1_E1_2
GTATGCATCGCTGGAGGCTGAAACGGGCCTGGCTACCGGCTGGAAACAATGCGGCAGCGTCAACGTGGCGCGCACGCCTGAACGCATGAAGGTGCTCAAAAAGCAGGTGGCTATGGCCAACAGCTTCGGCGTGGAATGCCATGAGATTTCGCCGCAGGAAGCCGGTGACAAATACCCCATCATGCGCACCGACGATTTGCAGGGCGCGATCTGGCTGCCGGGCGACGGCAAGGCCAAYCCCGCGGACCTYTGCATGTCGCTGGCCAAGGGCGCGCGCAACCGCGGCGTGAAGATGGTYGAAGGCATCGAGGTGACCGGYGTCATCATTGAAAACGGCAAGGCYGTGGGCGTGAAGACCGCGCARGGYGACGTGCGCTGCGAAGTCCTCGTCAATTGCGCCGGCCAATGGGCGCGCCAGTTCGGCAAGCTGGCGGGCGTGAATGTGCCACTGTATTCGGCTGAGCATTTCTACATCGTCACCGGCAAGATTCCGGGTGTGCACCCCATGCTGCCGGTCATGCGCGACCCAGACGGCTACATCTACTACAAGGAAGAAGTCGGCGGCCTGGTGATGGGCGGCTTTGAGCCCCAGGCCAAGCCCTGGAAGATGGACCCGATTCCGGCGACCTTCCAGTTCGAATTGCTGGACGAAGACTGGGACCAGYTCGAACCGCTGATGACCGCCGCGCTGCACCGCACCCCGTGCCTGGAGACGGCCGAAGTCAAGATGCTGCTCAACGGCCCCGAAAGCTTCACGCCGGACGGCAACTTCATCCTGGGTGAAGCGCCCGAATTGCGAAACTACTTTGTCTGCGCGGGCTTCAATTCGGCCGGCATTGCCAACAGCGGCGGCGCGGGCCGGCTCATGGCCGAATGGATTGTGGGTGGGGAGCCCAGCACCGATTTATGGGACGTGGACATCCGCCGCTTCGGCAGCTTTACCGGCAACCGCAAGGCACTGGCCGAGCGCACCGGCGAGACACTGGGCCTGCACTACGCCATGCGCTGGCCGCGTCAGGAACTGGAAACGGCGCGGCCGTTGCGTACCTCACCGCTGTACGACATCCTGGCCGCCAGAGGCGCGGAGTTCGGCGGCAAGAATGGCTGGGAGCGTGCAAGCTATTTCAGGCCGGAGGGCCAGGCGCGCCCGGAATACTCCCTCGACAAACCGGCCTGGCTCCCGTGGATGATTGAGGAGCAAAAAGCCACGCGCGAAACCGTTGCCCTTTACGACCAGACCTCGTTCTCCAAATACCTGTTGCAGGGCCGCGATGCGCTGGCCGTGCTGCAGCGCCTGTGCGCCAACGAGATGGACGTGTCTGTCGGCAAGATGGTCTACACCGCCATGCTCAATGAGCGCGGCGGTTTTGAAAGTGACTTGACCGTGATGAGGCAAGCCGCGAACCAATTCCTCATCATCACCGGATCTGCGCAAACGGTAAGGGACTTCGACTGGATCACGCGGCGTATCGGCGAAGCGGAACATGCCGTGTTGACCGATGTGTCGACGATGTACTCGGTGCTGTCGGTGATGGGGCCGAAGGCGCGCGAGCTGCTGGCGCTCGTTAGCCCGGACGACCTGTCGCCCGAGGCGCTGAAGTTCTCATGGACGAAAGAGATTGACGTGGGCTTTGCCCGCGTGCGCGCCGCCCGCATGAGCTATGTGGGCGGGCCGGGCTTTGAGCTCTACACGCCGATCGAAATGGCGCGCCATGTGTACCTGGCACTGATGGAGGCCGGCAAGGCGCTCGGTATTCGTGATGCAGGCTACTACGCGCTGGATGCGCTGCGTATTGAGCAAGGCCGGCGCGCCTGGGGCGCAGAGCTCGGCCCGGACGAAACGCCGTGGGAGGCGGGGTTGGCCTTCAGCGTCAGGCTCGACAAGCCGGCTGACTTTATCGGCAAGGCCGCGTTGCTCAATTCACAGGGGCTGGCGCTGCGCAAGAAACTGGTCACGCTGGTGTTTGACACGCCGGATGCCTTTGCCTGGGGCGGCGAGGCGATTGTGATGGACGGGCAAATGGTGGGCGAAATTTCGTCGGTCGGCTGGAGCCCGCTGGCCGGCGCCTGCGTGGCGCTGGGTTATGTGCGCGGCGACAGCGCCAACCAGCCGCATGCCGGAACGCCTGCGCAAATCGAGCTGTGGGGCGAGCGCATCGGTGCGAAGCTTTACGACAAGTGGCCGCCTGCCAAACCCTGATTCGCTATCATTTCAGGAGCTGCTTGCGCAAGTTCTGTATGGATTGCAGGCTCATTTGCTTAAAAATTCCCGGGAAAGTGCATGGGTGCAGGTGCTGCCGCTGCCGCTACTGACCGTCAGGTAAATCCATCCCGACAAAACGCACGGTGACGCGGGTACCGGGCGTTTGCGGGTGGCCCGGCAGGGCCGCATCTTCAATGGTGATGGTGGCGCCATGCTGCTTGGCGATTTCCAGCACGATGGCCAGGCCCAGGCCGGAGCCGTCGACGTTGGTGCCCAGCGTCCGGTAGAACGGCTGGAACACCAGCTCGCGCTCGGACTCCAGGATGCCCGGCCCGGAGTCTTCCACCAGCAGCACCAGTACGCCGCTGAAGCGGTCGGTCATGAGCCGCAGCGTGACCTGTCCTTTTTCGGGCGTGTAGTTGATGGCGTTGTCCAGTAGGTTGCGCACCAGCTCCTTGAGCAGGGTCGGGTTGCCTTCCAGCTGCGTCGCCTGCTCGCCGGCGGCGGGCCCGTCGTAGCCGAGGTCGATCTGTTTTTCAAGGGCGCGAGGCACCGAGTCGGCCATCACTTCCGAGACGATATGCACCAGGTCGATGTGCAGCTTGGCGAGGCTGCGGCCTGTGGTTTCGGCGCGTGCCAGCGCCAGCAGCTGGTTGACGGTGTGGGTGGCACGTATGCT
>NZ_JBFUAZ010000552.1:0-2875 GCF_056406035.1 Polaromonas sp. P1_E1_2
CCCGTGCCATTCGGCATGCAGGCGTATCGCCTGCGAATCGAGATCGGCCTCTTCGCTTGGTGAGCCCAGTCCTGCCGGTACATTGAGCGCATCCGCCATGTCCCCGGGATCAGTCGGAGGCGCCAAGCCCACCACCTTCAGGCGCGAGACGCCTGCCAGCGCAAGCGCCAGACTGGCCGCCCGTATATCCGTGACAAGCATACGGCTGGCTTCGGGCTTGGGCGCTTGCACGACCATCAGGGCCGCTGCCTGTATCCCGGGCCCACGATTCGGCACAGGACCGGCGCCCATCAGAGGCGGTGTCACCCTGCGTCCGTCCGCCTTCACCGCATTGTTGGACGATGCGGGGCGCTGTGCACCTGAATTCAAAGTAGCCTGGCTGGTAGTGCCTTCGGGCCGACCGTCGCTGCGCGGTGCAGCTTGTCGCGGTTTGAACCAGGTGTCCAGTTGCGCCCGCTCCATCTCGCGATTCCAGGCACCGGCCGATTGCGGCTGATCGCCGGCAGCCGCTTGCTGCAATCCCGCCCCAGCCTTGGCCACCAGTCGCAACGCTCCAGGATCTTCCCGGAGCGGGAACAACGGAGAACTCATGCGCCGCCTCCGGGTTCAGTCGGGGAGGTCGCGGGCGCCCTGTTGAAGGCCTCGCGCGTCATCCAGTCCCGGTCGGCTTCTGTCGCGTGAAGGCGCGACTGCTCACGCACGTAAGTATCGATGACGGCCGATTCGTGGGACCGAAACCCTTCAAGCCGGGTTTCGGCCGCCCGGCACAGCAGCAAGAAGCCATCGCGTGCCTTGTCCAGCACGGCCACTTGTGCCTGAATCTTCTCCATCGAAGCCTGCAGCTGCGCCAGGTAGAGCAGTCCGGCCTGGTGCATCGAAGCGTCCAGGCGCACCTGGAGCTGCTGCCCCAGCTTCTCGGATGTCTGCCTGTGCAGACTTTTCGTGGCGCTCAGCGCGGCCCGTGCCGAGGCCAGTTCGTGCTGCGCTTTGGCAAGTTTTCCGTTCAGCTCGTCAAGCTCCCATTGGGCTCGCCTGGCCAAAGGCTCCAACGGATATTTGAACCCGCGCAAATCGCCTTTTCCCGAATTTTTGTAACCCGGCAGATTCATCTCGAGCCTCCCGCTTTGATGCCCGGCATGGCTGCCGGAACAGCTACGGCTTCAGCCATGCAGGCCCGCAACTGCTCCAGCGCACGTGGCCGGTCAAAACCACCGTCCCGTTGCGTCATCCACTCTCGAAGTGCCGTGTCACGCCGCAGAGCCTTGTCCAGTTGCGGATTGGTTCCGGCTTCATAAGCGCCAATCTCCACCATCTGGCGATTGCGCTCCATCAGTGAAATATGCCGGGTCACGCGGTTGACAAGCTCACGCTCGGCGGCATCCGTGAGGTCCGTGCGCAAACGGCTGGTGCTTTGCAGAACGTCGATAGCGGGATATTGGCCGGTATGGGCCAGCGAGCGCGACAGCACGATGTGGCCGTCCAGTATGGCGCGCAGGTTGTCCGAGATGGGTTCGTTGAAATCGTCACCTTCGACAAGAACCGTCAGCAAGGCCGTGATCGCACCGCCGCTGTCCGATGTTCCGAAGCGTTCGCACAGTTGCGGCAACTCGGCAAACACCGAGGGCGTATAGCCCCGCGCTGTGGGTGGTTCACCCGCCGAGAGGCCGACTTCACGGCGAGCCATCGCCAGCCTGGTGACCGAGTCCATGGTGAGAAGGACCTGCCGTCCCTGGTCCCTGAAGTATTCGGCGATCGCGACGGCCGCATGGGCGGCGCGAATCCGGGCCAGTGCGGGTTGGTCTGCGGTAGCGACTACAACAACGGACCGCTGCAGACCCTCGGGCCCCAGCTGCTTGTCGATAAAGTCCCGGACTTCCCGCCCGCGTTCGCCGATCAGCGCGATGACGTTGATGTCGGCCTTGACATGACGCGCAATCATGCCGAGCAAAGTGCTCTTTCCGACGCCGCTTCCCGCGAAGATTCCGACGCGCTGGCCCTGGCCCAAAGTAAGCAGGCCGTCGATCGCCCGAATGCCGGTTTCGATGATGCGGGCAACCGGCGGTCGCTTCATGGGATTGACGGGCGCGCCGTGCAAGGGGACGTCGCGAACCGTGGCAGGCCGCGCACCGCCATCCAGAGGCTCACCAAAGCCGTCTATCACGCGGCCAATCTGGGCAGGACCCACCCCAAAGGTCGATGCCCGGCCMAGTGCAACCACCTCGGCGCCAGCGCTGACGCCCTGAAGCGAGCCATAAGGAAGCAGCGTGACATGGCCGGCATGCAAACCCACYACCTCGGCCAATACCCCCGCATTCGCCGAAAACAAATCGCCTGCCGGGTCCGATCCCGACGGGTCATGGGGCGCCAGGCGCGGACGGATCCGGCACAACTCGCCCACCACGGCGTCCGGCCCTTGCGCCTGGATGGCCAAACCCTGGACCTGGCGCACCCAGCCTACACGCCTCATCAGTTCCTGCTCCCGTACAGCTTTTCGATAGGCGCTCAGCCCCGGACTGGCGGCCTGGCCTGCCAGGTCGGAAACGGCCGGGGAGCCCGGGTTGGAGTTCATGCCGGGCGCTCCGCTCGGCGTGTCGCCCGGGTCTGAAGCAGCATTGTTTTGAGCGCCTCAACCTGCACATCAAGGCGGGCGTCGAGCGCGCCCTCGGGGGAACGCAACATGCAGCCGCCCAAGGCGACCTCAGTGCTGGCAACCCACCGCGTTGTGTGATTTCTCTGTGATGCGATGCGGGCTCCCAAATCTGTATCCGCTTCAAGCCACTGCAGGTCTTCGGGGTGGACGTGAATTTCGAGCGCCGCTTTTCCTCGCCAATGGGCGAGCGCGTTCACCACGCCCGCCTTCAGCATGTCCCGGGTG
>NZ_JBFUAZ010000553.1:0-2875 GCF_056406035.1 Polaromonas sp. P1_E1_2
GATCGAAATCAGGGGATTTGGCAGTTTTTCCATCAACCGCCGCCCGCCTCGCATGGGCCGTAATCCGCGTTCCGGTGAAAGCGTGGCCATCCCTGAAAAACGGGTGCCCCATTTCAAGCCGGGCAAGGCGTTGCGGGAAACGGTGGATGCCCGTACCCAGGAGCTCCTGGCGGTCACGGATCCGAAGTAAGGTCTTGCTGTTTCCCCCCGGTGGTCTGGCTACAATCGCGAGACCACCACGGGGGACGACCAAGTGAAATACCTCATGTGGCTGCTCAAGGCAGCCATTTTTTTTACGCTGTTTGCTTTTGCACTGAATAACCAGCAAACGGTTTCGGTGAATTTTTTCTTTGGCACGATGTGGCGAGCACCTCTGGTGCTGGTTGTCCTGAGTGTCTTCGCCTGTGGGCTGGCGCTCGGTATTCTTGTCATGATGCCGCGCTGGTGGAAAAAGCGCAGATCGGCCAAATATGCCTCCTCCACCATGGGCCCCCATACCGTGACCGAAGACCCCTCCACCCTCCACCATGGAATTTGATTTCACCTGGGTCCTGCTCGGGTTTCCGATCGCCTTTACCTTGGGCTGGCTGGCCTCGCGACTGGATTTGCGGCAACTGCGCATCGAAAACCGCCAGGCACCCAAAGCCTACTTCAAGGGTTTGAATTTTCTGCTCAATGAGCAGCAGGACCAGGCCATTGACGCCTTTATCGAAGCCGTACAGAACGACCCCGACACCTCCGAGCTTCACTTCGCCCTGGGTAACCTGTTCCGCCGCCGCGGCGAATACGAACGCGCCGTGCGCGTACACGAACACCTGATGTCGCGCGGCGACCTGACGCAACCGGAACGCGACCGCGCCCAGCATGCACTGGCCCTGGATTTCCTCAAAGCCGGCCTGCTGGACCGTGCCGAGATCGCGCTGCGCAAACTGGAGGGTACACCCTTCGAAGAAGAGGCCCGGCTTGCGTTGCTGTCCATTTATGAACGCTCGCGGGATTGGCCTAACGCAACCGAAATCGCCGCCAGGCTGGGTACCTCCAGCCATGGCAGCTTCAGTGCCCGGCAGGCRCATTACCTCTGCGAGCAGGCCATTGCGTCCGCAGCGGCAGGCGACACAAGCCAGGCCCTGGAGACATTGCAGCAGGCTGTGGCCATGGCCCCGGTGTCGGCCCGCCCACTGATTGACCTGGCCAAACTGCAGCACCAGCTCGGCAAGTCCCAGGATGCCTTGCGCACATTGCAGAAGCTGGAAGACCTGGCACCGCAAGGCCTGCCACTTGCCGCCGGCCTGCTTGCCAATATCGCCCAGGCAAGCGGCCAGGAAGCCGCCGCACTGGAGTTGCTGAAGACCAGTTACGCCAACGCACCGTCCATCGACGTGGTTGAAGCCATCGTCAAACTGGAAAAAGACCCTGCGTCGGCACGCCAGTGGTATGCCAGGCACATGGAACGCCAGGCGTCCCTCGTCGCCGCCGGCAAATGGATAGAAGGGGAACAACTCCAGGATGCGCACCATCA
Organism: Polaromonas sp. P1_E1_2; assembly: GCF_056406035.1. NCBI lineage: Bacteria > Pseudomonadati > Pseudomonadota > Betaproteobacteria > Burkholderiales > Comamonadaceae > Polaromonas > Polaromonas sp. P1_E1_2. Next base: position 1,520 of record NZ_JBFUAZ010000553.1, read on the forward strand.
CGCACTGGTGCAGCGCTCGCTGGGTCAGGCAACCAAGCCGTTGATGCGCTATCGTTGTGCCGCGTGCGGCTTTGAAGCCACGCAGCACTTCTGGCACTGCCCCGGCTGCCAGGCCTGGGACAGCTACCCGACCCGCCGGATAGAAGAACTATGAACACCCCCGTGGCTGCGCTTCGCTCCGCCTCCCCCCTTGCAGGGGGCGACACTGGCGGCCCGGCAAAGCCGGTTCCGCGGTGTCCGCTTGGCAAGAAAAGCAGCCTTTGAGCGGTGAGCCGTTTTAGAACAGACATACATGACAGTTCCAACCCTATCCCCTGAAAAGATCGCCAAAGCCCGTGTCCTCGTGGTGGGCGATGCCATGCTCGACCGGTACTGGTACGGCGCGGTAGACCGCATCTCGCCTGAGGCCCCGGTGCCCGTGGTACGTGTCACGCGCACCGAGGAACGCATAGGCGCCGCTGCCAACGTGGCCTACAACATCGTCACGCTGGGCGCGCAAGCCTCGCTGCTGACCGTGGTGGGCGACGACGAGGCCAGCCACCAATTGGAGGCATTGGTCGAAAAAACCGGCAWCGCCCCTTACTTCGGCCGCGATGCACGGCTCAAAACAACGGTCAAACTGCGCGTCATCGGCCGCCAGCAGCAGCTGATCCGGCTCGACTTCGAAARCACACCGGAAAACGAGGTGCTCGCCTCCCAGTCCGCCACATTTGAAAAACTGCACACGCAGCACGACGCCGTGCTTTTTTCCGACTACGGCAAGGGCGGCCTCGCGCATATCGTGCTGATGATCGCCCAGGCGCGCGCTGCCGGCAAGGTAGTGCTGGTCGATCCCAAGGGGGCGGACTACGCGCGCTACAAAAACGCCAGCATCATTACGCCGAATCGCGCCGAACTCGAGCACGTGATCGGCACCTGGAGCGACGAAGCCGAGCTGCGCACCAAAGCCCACAACCTGCGCACAACCCTCAATCTTGATGCCCTGCTGCTGACCCGCAGCGAGGAAGGCATGACCCTGTTTGACGCCCAGGGTGAGCTGAATGTACCGGCCGTGGCGCGTGAAGTGTTCGACGTCACTGGCGCTGGCGATACGGTGATCGCCACACTGGCGGCCATGGCGGCCACGGGCATGAACCTTCGTGATGCTGTGCCCATCGCCAACCGTGCCGGTGGCATCGTGGTTGGCAAGTTCGGTACCGCAACGGTCAGTTACGACGAACTGTTTGCCGCGGATTAAATTGCGGCTCAGGTTAAAGGAATCCTCATGAAAGTAGTAGTCACGGGTGCTGCGGGTTTTATCGGCAGCAATATCATCAAGGGCCTCAATGCCCGCGGCATCGACGACATCATCGCGGT
>NZ_JBFUAZ010000554.1:0-2855 GCF_056406035.1 Polaromonas sp. P1_E1_2
CCAGTATCCAGCGCAGTGTGCTCAGCCGGCCAGAGGTATCAGGACGGCCGCAGTCCACCGGGCTCAGCAAGGGTTCCGGGATGCCAGGCGAGGTGTGTTGGACGTGGGCGTCGTGCATGGCGGCATCATGCCACGGCAGATTCAGGGCTCAGCGCCCACATTGCGAGGGCGGGGGCCAGCCAGTTCTGGCTGCAGCTTGAGCCGCTGCGGGTTGGCATAACAGACAAAACGCTTGTTGGTGGCGCGGCCAATCGCGCACAGGCCGACTGACTGCGCGACCTGATGGCCCATCTGCGTGATGCCGCTGCGCGAGACCACAATGGGCACCCCCATCTGCGCGGACTTGATGACCATTTCGCTGGTGAGGCGGCCTGTGGTGTAGAAAACTTTGTTCGCCTCATTCACCGATGGGCTGTCTTGCATGGACATCCAGCCAGCGATGGTGTCTATGGCGTTGTGGCGGCCCACGTCTTCCACGAAGAGCAGCATTTCAGGGTCGCCCGCCGTCATCGCAAACAATGCACACGCATGCACCGAGCCGGCGGATTTGTACGTCGTTTCCTTGAGTCGTATGGTGTTGACGAGGGAATACAACTGGGCCTGGGTAATACGTGCATCAGCGGGCAGCACGATGCTGTCGACTTCGTCCATCAGGCCGCCAAACACACTGCCCTGCCCGCAACCCGTGGTGACCACACGGCGCGAGGTTTTCTCTTCAATGTCTTCAATGCCGTGGTGTGTCTTGACGGCAGCCGCGCCCACGTCCCAGTCGACGGTGATGGACTCGATATCGGTCACATCCTTGACCAGCCGCTGGTTGCGCAGGTAGCCGAGCACCAGCAACTCGGGGTGAGCGCCCAATGTCATGAGCGTCACAAGCTCGCGCTTGTCGACATACACCGTGAGGGCGCGCTCGGCGGGGATGGCGACCTTGTGCGCCTCGCCATATTCATTGACGGCATCAACCTCGCAGGTCAGGGGCGCCTGGGCGTTGGTCAGCCGGGGCAGGCTTTGCGGACGTGAAAGAGGGGGTGTCGAGGCGGGCATGAGGGAAGACTACAACAAAAAAGCCGGCCCCTCGCGGGGTCGGCTTTTTGGGAAACGAAACGACTCAGCAGGATGGCTCAAGACTTCTTGGCGGGGTTTCCAACCGCATCGGGCTGCTTGGTACTGGGCGGGCTGGTAGCGTTGCCTGCGGGTGAATGCGCGCCGGCCGCTTCGATCGGCTTTGCTGCAGGCGGGGTGTAGGCGAAGGGGCCGGGGTCCGCGCAAGCAGGTGCAGGCGTCGGCGGTTTGGTCTCTTTGCCGGTGGCCTTGGCCGTTTTGTAATAGCTGGYGGCGACCTTGTCTTGCGATTTGCACAGCTGGTAGGCCTCCAGCTTGCCGGTCCAGGCGGTCTTGGCGGCCGCTTCTGCGGCCTTGGCCTTGGCTTCGTCGCTCAGGGCGGGCAGTTTGGCCAGCGACGCGGCCGATGCGGCGGCCAGCAAGCTCATGATCAGAATTTTTTTCATGGGATTCCTCACTACAACTCTTCGGGGCTTATGCCTGCGCCGTCTGGCCGGGCGGGTCAACAGGCTTGCTGCGTTGGGCCGGAATGTTCCCGGCTTTGACATCGTCATACCAGTATTCGTGGTGCTCACGGGCCCAGGTCTCATCGACGTAACCTGTACGCATGGCCTTGTAGGCGCCCTGCATGCCGATGGTGCCGAGGTAGATATGGCCGAGGAACAAACACATCATGAGCACGGTGGCCACGGCGTGCACCATGTGTGCGACCTGCATCGTCGAGCGCTCATAGATCAGGCCGGGCAGCAGCTTGTCGAGCACAAAGCCCGACGACACCACCACGATGCCCAGGAAGAACACGCCGCCCCAGAAGATGAGTTTTTCGCCGGCGTTGAAACGGTTCGAAGGCGGTTCTTCGCCGCCCGTGATCAGGCCACCGCCTTTGGCCAGCCAGTGCAGATCGCCCTTTTGCGGCCAGTTGTCGCGCAGGAAGGTCAGGAACACGATCACCAGCGACACCGCGAACAGCGGGCCGGCAAAGTTGTGCATGGTCTTGAGGGTCCAGGTCAGCCAGCCGAAGAGCGCGCCACCGATCACGGGCAGCAGAAAGAATTTGCCAAACGCCATGACCAGACCTGAGATGGCCAGGATGCAGAACGCGATCGCGTTGGACCAATGCGCGGCACGCTCAAACGGCGTGAATCGTTCGATCTTGCGGCCGGTGTCGACGCCGTGGATTTTGATCGAACCCTTGCTGAAGTAAAAAATCGCGATGGCCAACAGCACGATCAGGAACAGCGAGCCCCCATAGGGAATGATCCAGTTGTTGCGCACCTGTCGCCAGGCTTCGCCGGCGTTGGTCAGGCGTGAGCCGGGGTACTGCACAAAGGGCTGAATCAGGTTGCCGGCTTCGGGCGCTTCGCTCTTGGGCAGGCTGCTGTAGCCGGTGACGCCCTCGCCCACCTGGCGCCACATGGGCGCGTTGTTGCCCGGTTGCACTTTTGCGCGTTCACCATTGGTCTGCTTGGCGTAGTTGGGGTCGGCGCTGGCCTCGGGCTTGACCTCAAAGATGTTCTGGCCCTGGATGCCGCCGGTGGCGGCGGGAGCGGTAGCAGGCGCGGCGGTGGCCGGCGGAGCCGCAGGCGCCTGCGCGCAGGCAAGTCCCGCCAGGCTGGCCGCTATGAAAAATATAGCTGTTCGCGCACGATACATAAGGCCTCCGGTCACTATTTCGAGCTACCGATCTTGTTGTACTCGTTCTGGCTGTTCTGCGCGCGGGCCTTCAGGCCTTGCTCCCAGCTGGTCTTGTCGCCGGCCTTCCAGCCTGGCGCCGCAAACTGGGTTTGCAC
>NZ_JBFUAZ010000555.1:0-2846 GCF_056406035.1 Polaromonas sp. P1_E1_2
CAAGACTTCTGCTTGGCTTCGACGTCGATTGTCGTTTTGTCAGCGGCCTGAGCGTTGGTCACGCTGGCGGGCGGCACGGGCACGTCGGCGGGCGTCTGGCTGCCGTCCTTCATGCCGTCTTTAAAACCCTTGACGGCGCCGCCGAGATCGCTGCCCATGTTTTTCAGCTTTTTGGTGCCGAAAACCATCACCACGATCAACAGCACGATCAGCCAGTGCCAGATGGAAAATGAACCCATGATTTGCTCCTAATCTGTAAATACAGGTGTAAATGCAACATTGCCGGTTTGGGGCGGTTTGCACGTAATTGCGTTGATTCTAAAGGCCCTGTCTGCCGGAAAACCGATTACACACATTGGCCTACCGGTTTAGTGTGGTTGTGGGCACCGGGGTTCCCTTTGGCTTGTAACCCTTCTAGCCCTTCAGCCATGGACGAGGGCCGCCGATCACGTGAAAGTGCAGGTGATGCACTTCTTGTCCGCCTTCGGCGCCGGTATTGGTCACGATCCGGTAGCCGCCCTCCGGATAAGGGTTACAGCCCTGCTCTATCGCCAGCTTGGGGGCCAGCACCATCATGCGCCCCAGCAGGGCGGCGTGTTCGGGGCCAACCTGGGCCATGGACGGAATGTGGTCCTTGGGAATGATCAGGAAATGCACGGGCGCCCACGGGTTGATGTCGTGAAAAGCGTACAGCTCGTCATCTTCGTACACCTTCCGGCTTGGAATGGTGCCCGCAGCGATCTTGCAGAAAATGCAGGTGTCGGAATGGTTCATGGCTGGGTCGTGACTCAAGGAAATTACGCAGGACGGTGGCTGCTAAAACGCATCCAGCCACGCACGCAGCGGTACAGGTACCAGAGGCAGACAATGCCATAGGCCACCCACCCCGGCACAATCAACAGCCACAGCGGCGACAGCAGCACCAGCCACGCAAGCGTCCACCAGAAGGTGCGAATCATGTAGTTGTGGTGGTCGATGTAGAGCGCATCGGTTTCATCCGCGCGGCGAATGTAGTTGATGATGACGGCGATCACCGCAAACACACCGCCGCTGAACCAGGCCAGCGTGTGCAGGCCGTACAGCACATGCATGATGGTGCGGTCGGCGGGATTCTTGCCTTCGAATTCGGCCAGGTCGGTTTCCATGCGTTCAGGTTCCAGTCAAAGCGATATCAGGGAGAAGAAAAATCAGCCACGGTGATGGGGGCCATGAAACGCCCGTCTCAGGGCTTTTCGGCCGCATCACGGTGCTGGGCCTTGCGCAAGGCTTTTTCCTCGATGCCGCTGGTGCCTTCGCGGCGCTCCAGCTCGGCGATCACGTCCAGTGGGCTGAGGCCATAGTGCGCCAGCGCGATGAGGCTGTGAAACCACAGGTCGGCCACTTCGCCGACCAGCTTGCCCTTCAGCTCCGCCGTGGGGCCCCCGCGGTCGATGTCCTTGGCGGCCATCACGGTTTCGGTGGCTTCTTCACCGATTTTTTTCAGGAAGGCGTCGGGGCCTTTGTGCAGCAGGCGAGCCACATAGCTGGTGTCCGGGTCACCGCCGTTGGCCGCCTTGCGGCTTTCAATGATCTGCGCCAGGCGCTGGAGGGAGTCATTCGTGGTCATGTTTGCCGGAGTCTGTTGATGCTTTTTTATACATGGTTGTCGGGTCTTTCAGGACCGGCTCGGTCACCACCCACTGGCCGTCTTTATACACACTGAAAAAGCAGCTGTGGCGGCCCGTGTGGCAGGCGATGCCCGGCGTGTGGCCCAGCTGCGTCACCTTGAGCAGGATCACGTCGTTGTCGCAATCCAGGCGAATTTCATGCACTGTTTGCTGGTTGCCGGATTCTTCACCCTTGTGCCAGAGGCGCCCGCGTGAGCGGCTGTAGTACACCGCCTGGCCCAGCTCGGCGGTTTTTTGCAGCGCCTCGCGGTTCATCCAGGCGAACATGAGCACATCGCCGCTGGAAGCTTCCTGCGCAATGACAGGGATCAGGCCTTTGTCATCCCAGCTGACTTCATCTAACCAGTTCATAAAAGTATTATCGCCCCCACGGTCGCTCACTGCGTTTAGCTCCCTGCCCCCCGAGGGGGCCGCCCGCCTGCGGTCTGGCAAAGCCAGTCCCGCGGCTCATGCTGGTTTGGGGGAGCAGGGGCGGCTTGCAAGTAGTCACTATCAAATCGATAGCTGCTTGCGCATGCGGGGTAAGGGCTGGATGCCGAAACTCTAAAAACTACAACCTCACAGGAATACCGCGCGCTGCCATGTGCTGCTTGGCCTGCTGAACGGTGTATTCGCCGTAATGAAAGATGCTGGCAGCCAGCACCGCGTCGGCGCCGCCGTTTTGTATGCCGTCGGCCAGGTGCTCCAGGTTGCCGACGCCGCCCGAGGCGATCACCGGCACGCTGATGGCGTCGCTCACCGCGCGGGTCAGCGCCAGGTCAAAGCCCGACTTGGTGCCGTCGCGGTCCATGCTGGTCAGCAAAATCTCGCCGGCGCCGCGGCGCGCCATCTCGGTGGCCCAAGCCACGGCGTCCAGGCCGGTGTTCTTGCGCCCGCCGTGGCTGTAGACATCCCAGCCCGGGCCGACCGGTTCGCCGGTGGGTGTGAGGCGCTTTTCGTCTTCCGCGCCGCGGCGCTTGGCGTCGATCGCCACCACGATGCACTGCGAGCCGTATTTGGCGGAAGCGTCGGCGATCACCTGCGGGTTGGCGATGGCGGCCGAGTTGAAGCTGGTCTTGTCGGCGCCGGAGTTGAGCAGGCGGCGCACGTCCTCAACGGTGCGAACACCGCCGCCCACGGTAAGAGGGATAAAGACCTGGGATGCAACCGCCTCGATGATCGGCAGGATCAGGTCACGCC
>NZ_JBFUAZ010000556.1:0-2838 GCF_056406035.1 Polaromonas sp. P1_E1_2
GCACTGCTGTGCCTGTTTGTGGTGTTTCCGGTCGCCAAGTCCTTGTCCGCTGCCTTCTATGCCGAAGACGGAGGCTTTGCCTTGGGGGCCTTGTGGGAGCGGGTCGGTACTGCGCGCGTGTGGGGTGTCGGGTGCCTGGGTGGCGGGACCAGTTGCGGCGTGGCATGGAACACCTTGTACCTGGCGCTGCTGACCGCGGCTGGCACGACCGTGCTGGGAACCATGATCGCGCTCATCGCCGAGCGCAGCGCCGGCAAGCGACTGCAAAAACCACTGAACGCCCTGGCCATGCTGCCCATCATCACGCCACCGTTTGTCGTGGGCCTGGGTTTGATCCTGCTGTTTGGCCGCGCCGGCATCGTCAACCAGTTGATGGAGTGGTCTTTCGGCGTTACGCCCACCCGCTGGTTCTATGGTGTATTTGGCGTCTGGCTCGCGCAGCTGTTTGCTTTCACACCCATTGCCTTCATGATCATGCGTGGCGTGGTGCAGGGCATCAGCCCATCCCTGGAAGAGGCGGCGCAGACCCTCCGCGCAAGCCGGATGAAAACCTTCCTGACCGTCACGCTGCCGCTTCTGGCGCCTGGCCTGGCCAATGCGTTTCTGGTGGGGTTTATCGAAAGCATTTCCGATTTCGGCAACCCCATCATTCTGGGTAGCGGCTATGCAGTCCTTTCAACGGAAATCTTTTTTGCCATTGTGGGTGCGTCACTGGACCAGGGTATGGCCGCGGCCCTGGCCCTGGTGCTGACGACGTTTGCGTTGACGGTCTTCTTCGTGCAGCGGCGCATCCTGGGTAAAACCAGCTTCACCACCGTTTCCGGCAAAGGCGACGCCGGCGTGCCCATGGCACTGCCGACAGGGGTGCGCCGCCTGTGCACCTGGGTCGCAGGCCCCTGGCTCGCCTTCACGATGGTGGTCTATTTCTTCGCCTTCGCGGGTGGGTTCGTCAAAGTCTGGGGGCGCGATTACACGCTAACCCTGATGCACTTCAAAACTGCGTTTGACATGCAATGGGGTGAGCATGGCCTGCTTTGGGCAGGAACTGCCTGGGCGTCCCTGTTCAATACCATCACGCTTTCGGCCATTGCGGCCCCGGTTTGCGCGAGCATCGGCTTGCTGATCGCCTGGTTGCTGGCGCGGACCGAATTCAGGGGCAAGGCCCTGTTTGAATTTTCCGCCTTGTTGACGTTTGCCATTCCCGGCACGGTGCTGGGTGTCAGCTACATCCTGGCTTTCAACGTGCCGCCGGTGGAGCTGACGGGTACCGGCCTGGTCATTGTCCTGTGCTTTGTGTTTCGCAATCTGCCGGTCGGGGTTCGGGCCGGAACGGCATCGTTCAAGCAGCTGGACCGGTCCCTCGACGAAGCCTCTGTCATGCTGCGGGCCAGCAGCCTGACCACCTTGCGCCGCGTGGTGCTGCCTTTGCTCAAGCCGGCCCTTGTTGCCGCACTGGTCTACAGCTTCGTGCGCTCGATGACCACGGTTTCCGCCGTCATTTTTCTGGTGACGGCCGAGTACGAGCTGGCCACCACTTACATCATTGGCAGGGTAGGAACTGGCGACTATGGCGTGGCGCTGGCGTACTGCACTGTGCTGATCGTCCTGATGTCTATGGCCACGGCATTGATCCAGTTCCTTGTTGGCGAACGCAAGCTGGGGCGGCGCACGGTAGGTGCCAACCGGTAGTCCACCGTCAATGACATTCCAGACCGCCTCCTTTTGCGTACAACAAGGATATTTACCAATGACTCAGGCAGGCACTGATTTCAAAAGCATAGCCAGGCGTTATGGCGGATTCAACGTTTCATTGATCAAAGCGTCTTTGAGACAGGAGTAACTGATGACCCTACAAGCCCCGCTCGGTGCATCTGGAACTGACGCACTGATCTTTGACATGGATGGAACCATGATCGACTCCATGCCGTGGCATGCCAGGTCGTGGAGCGAGTTCGCGAGGCGGCACGGCGTCCAGATGGCGCTGGCTGACATCCTCAGGCGCACCACCGGGCGCACCGGCACCGAGTCCATGAACCAGTTATTCCAGCGTGACATTGAACTTTCAGAGGCGCGGCTGCTGGTTGCGGAAAAGGAAGCCATTTATCGAGAACTCTTCGCGCCGGTGTTTGCCGAGGTTGCGGGCTTCAAGGCCTTTGCCGGGCTGGCGATGGCGCGGGGGTTCAAAGTGGGTGTGGGAACTGCGGGTGACCAGCACAACATCGCGTTTGCGATGGCCGGGCTTGCCATGGTGTCCCCGCCTCATGCTGTTGTAGGTGGCGACGAAGGCCTGGCAGGGAAACCCGAGCCCGCCATATTTCTGGAGGCTGCACGACGCATGGAGGTTGCGGCCGCCGCCTGCGTCGTGTTTGAAGATGCGCCCTTTGGCATAGAAGCCGCGCGGCGGGCCGGCATGCGGGCTGTGGCGGTTTGCACCAGCCATAGCGCTGAAGAGCTCTCGGGGCCGCACGTGATTGCCAGCGTGCGCGACTACAACGAACTTATCGCGAGTGATTTTTTGGGAAAGCTCCATGCGGCGGTTGCGTGATGGGCAGAAGCCGTCAGCGGAACAGCTGTCCGCCGGCATCGCTTTCACCTTGCTATTTTTATCCTCTTTGTCTTCTTTTTCTTTCACATCAACAAAGAAAGTCTGCACATGAGCCAACTCGGCATTGAATTCAAGAACGTGCAAAAACGTTATGGGAGCGATCCATCGCCCTTGGTGGTCAAAGGAATCAGTTTTACCGTTCCCAAAGGCACGCTGACGACGATTCTGGGACCTTCGGGCTGCGGAAAAACCACGACCCTGCGCATGATTGCCGGGCTTGAGACGCCCAGTGT
>NZ_JBFUAZ010000557.1:0-2829 GCF_056406035.1 Polaromonas sp. P1_E1_2
CCCTTGGCTTTTTTCAGTTCTTCGGCGTCGGGCACCGCGCCGGGGGTGAAATAGCCTGCGGCCATCTTGGCGTCCATTTCGACCTGGGCGTCGGCCGGGATCATGTGTTCGGGAATATTGATGCGCTGAACTACCTCGATGCCCGAGCGGGTGATGGCGTCGTACTTCATGTTGCTCATGGAAACGAGCCGGTGGATTTTGCGGATGCCCAGCCAGTTGAGCACGTCTGGCATAAGTTCCTGGAAACGCATGTCTTGTACGCCGGCAACGCACTCCGTGCGGTTGAAGTACTGGTCGGCGGTGTCTCCACCGACCTGGCGCTTGCGCGCGTTGTAGACGAGGAATTTCGTGACTTCGCCTAGCGCCCGGCCTTCCTTGCGGAAATAGGACACCAGGCCCACACCGCCGCGCTGGGCACCCTGGATGCACTCTTCAATGGCGTGTGTGAGGTAGGGGCGGCAGGTGCAGATGTCGGAGCCGAAGACGTCGGAGCCGTTGCATTCGTCGTGCACGCGGGCGGTGAGTTCGACATCGGGGTTGGCCAGGTCGCGCGGGCGGCCAAAAATGTAGGCGGTGAGGCCGCCGATGGGCGGCAGGAAGACTTCCAGGTCGCTGCGGGTGACGAGCTCGGGGTACATGCCGCCGGTTTCTTCAAACAGCACGCGGCGCAAATCGGTTTCGCTGCAGCCAAAGCGGCGGGCAATTTCGGGCAGGTACCAGACCGGTTCAACGGCGACCTTGGTCACCATGGCCGCGCCGCCGGCTGTCAAAAACTTGCCGTCGGCCTTGAGCCTGCCCGACTGCAGGGCTTCGATCACCTCGGGCAGGATCACGTGGGCCTGGGTTACGGCGATGGTTGGCCGGATATCGTACCCCGCTGCCAGCTCACTGGAAAAAACGTCGGCCACCATCGCGCCCCATGGGTCCATAGCGACGATGCGGCCGGGCTCGCTCCATTGCGGGTAGGGACCGATCACGTCGGTCGGCGAGGTGTTCGTCAGGTCGGCTTTGTGGCTGGCCTTGAGCGCGCCGGAAGCGACGGCGAGCGCGCGGTAGACGCTGTACGAGCCGCTGTGCGTGCCGATGACGTTGCGGTGGCTGCGTTTGGTGGTGGTGCCCACCACCGGGCCGCGTTCGGCGGCAGTGGCGGCGGCCCAGCGGATAGGCAGGGCGCCATAACCTCCTGCGTGAGAGGTCAATCGGATGTGGGAGATCGCAGGGCTGGCCGGAGCTGTGGAGGAGGCAGGCGCAGAAACAGGCGAGGGGGAGGCCGGCCTTGGATCAGGTGACTTGGCGGCAACTTCAGCAGGCATTGCGAATCCTTAAAAAATCCAATGTAGCGATGCGTGCCGGGATTGACAAGCCCGGCAGTTTTGCCGGGTCGTTAATTTGCGACAGGCTTGGCCGAACGCACCGGGCCTGTGCGCGGGCTCAGCGTTTTTTGCCGCCAAAAATGCTGCCGAGGACGCCGCGGATGATTTCCCGGCCCACGGCCGAGCCCATGGTGCGCACGGCGGACTTGGCCATGCTTTGCGCCAGGCCGTCGTGCTTGCCGCCGCGCGGGCCGGTGGTGCCGAACAGGACATCGTTGAGCCCGCCCATGATGCCGCCCGAATCGGTTTGCCCGGCCGCGCCGCCCTGGGGTGCCTTGGCCGCTTCCGTGGCCGCGACTTCCGCGCGGCCTTTGATGGCTTCGTAGGCCGACTCGCGGTCCACGGTCTTTTCGTAGGCGCCGGCTACCAGCGAGTTTTGCAGCAGCTGCTGGCGTTGTGGCGGTGTGATGGGTCCGATCTGGCTGCCGGGCGGCAGCACGTAAACGCGTTCCGTCACGCTGGGGCGCCCTTTGCTGTCGAGAAAACTCACCAGGGCCTCGCCGACGGCCAGTTCGGTGATTGCGGTTTCGATGTCGAGGCCGGGCTTTTGCCGCATGGTCTGGGCGGTGGCCTTGACGGCTTTCTGGTCGCGCGGCGTGAAGGCGCGCAGGGCGTGCTGCACCCGGTTGCCGAGCTGGGCCAGCACCGAATCGGGAATGTCCAGCGGGTTTTGCGTCACAAAATACACGCCGACGCCCTTGGAGCGCACCAGGCGCACCACCAGCTCGATGCGCTCGACCAGCACCTTGGGCGCTTCGTTGAAGAGCAGGTGGGCCTCGTCGAAGAAGAAGACGAGCTTGGGCTGGTCCGGGTCGCCGATTTCAGGCAGTTGTTCGAACAGCTCGGACAGCATCCACAGCAAGAAGGTGGCGTAGAGGCGGGGCGAGTTCATGAGCTTGTCGGCCGCCAGGATGTTGATCACCCCTTTRCCATCAACGGTTTGCATGAAGTCGCTGATATTGAGCATGGGCTCGCCGAAGAACTTGTCGCCGCCCTGGCTTTCGATCTGCATCAGCCCGCGCTGGATGGCGCCCACGCTGGCGGCGCTGACGTTGCCGTATTTGGTGGTGAACTCGCTGGCGTTGTCGCCGACGTACTGCAGCATGGCGCGCAGGTCTTTCAGGTCCAGCAGCAGCATGCCGTTGTCGTCGGCGATCTTGAACACCAGGTTGAGCACGCCGGCCTGGGTTTCGTTGAGGTTGAGCATGCGGCCCAGCAGCAGTGGGCCCATGTCGGAAATGGTGGCACGCACGGGGTGGCCCTGTTCGCCGAAGACGTCCCACAGCGTGGCGGGGCAGGCCAGCGACTCGGGGAGGTCGATGCCGCGTTCCTTGAGGATGCCGGCCATTTTGCCGCCGATGGTGCCGGCCTGGCTGATGCCGGTCAGGTCCCCTTTGACGTCGGCCATGAAGACCGGGACGCCGATTTTCGAGAAGTTTTCGGCCAGTGTTTGCAG
>NZ_JBFUAZ010000558.1:0-2818 GCF_056406035.1 Polaromonas sp. P1_E1_2
CCTTGTCGCGCCAGGCCTTGCCTCAAACTCCGGAGCGCCTGGTGGTGGATCTGGGAAACACGACTTCGCTTGACTCCCAGCATCTTTCCAATGTCATCGAACGAGGTCTCTTGAAGATAGTGATAGCGAATGACCGTTCGTTCCTGTTCCGTGAGCCCTTTGAGGAGATTGGCAAGAGTCTGCTGCAAGCGTTGCAGTTCGGTTTTTTTAAAATAAGTCACCTCAGCAGAAGCTTCGGCGGCCTCCGAATGAAACGCCTCAGCATCTATCATCCCGGTGCCTTCGAGCATGACTCCCAGGGCCAGGCTCATACCGACTTCGGCGAGAAAAGAAAACAGGAACTTCGGATCGTTCATCCTGGATGAAAGCTCGGCGCCTTCGGTCGCCGCCAGAGCCGGATCCAGTTTCTCCAGCGCCGCCGCTTTGGCGGCATTGAGGCGCTCGCGGCGCAACTCGCCCTGGACTGCAATCTGCTGGTTCTTCTCCGTCAACCGGGCAAGCCCGTTAAGGATGGAACCCTGCATTCTGCGGGCGGCAAAAGTCCTGAACTGCGCTCCCAGCGAAGGCTCATAGCGATCAAAGGACTCCAATAGCCCCACACTGGCAAGCTGAAGATAGTCATCGAACTCCACTTCGTCGTGGGTGCGGCGCGCRTAAAAAGTCGCAGCGACGATGCGAGCATATGGCAAGTGCATGGAAAGAAGTTTCTCGCGGGCGGGGGCCGCACGCTGGTCTATCCACGCTCGCCACAGCAGCAGCTCATCATCCCCCAGTCCTGAAGGTGGCGCAGACTGGGACGGCTGATTGTGTGCTGTCTTCGGCATGGTGGACACGGGGCTCAATGAAAGCTGCCAACCAGTGCCTTGAGCACAAGGCTCCATCCATCGACCAGGATGAACATCAGTATCTTGATGGGCAGGGCAATGGTGGTCGGCGGCATCATCATCATCCCCAGGGCCATGAGGATGCTCGACACGATGAGGTCTATCAGCAAAAACGGCAGGAAAATCACAAAGCCGATCTGGAACGCCGCGCGCAGCTCGGACAGCATGAATGCGGGGATGAGCTGCACATTGCTAATGTCATCCATGGTCTGCGGAACCGGGGCCTTTGACAGTTCCACCATCAATGCCAGGTCGGGCTCACGCGTCTGTCGGACCATGAATTCACGCAAGGGACCCACGCCTTTGTCGTAGGTTTGTTCCATGCCGATCCGCCCCGCCATGAACGGCTCGAAAGCATCCACATTTATTTTCTGCAGGACCGGCGACATCGTGAACATCGTCAAAAACAAGGCTAAGCCGATCAGCGCGGTATTGGGTGGCGTCTCGGGCATGCCGATGGCATGGCGCAGCATGGACAGCACGATGATGATGCGCATAAAACTGGTGAGGCATACCAACAACGCCGGCAGTATCGCAAGAACCGTCAGGCCGAGCACGACACGCAGGGCTTGCGAGGTTTCCGTGGCGGGTGTTTTACTTGCCGCGACAGCAACCGCGGGCACGCGGCGGGCCGCTGTGGGCGTCGGCGCTCCGGACAGCATCGGGCTGGCCTTTAGTTGAATCTCAGGCTCGCCAGCCGAATTTCGAACCACCGCGGTTTCGGCGCTCATCGCACCTTCCGCGACATCCGTCGCTTGGGCATGCACGCCCACCCATGACACCATACCGATGAGGATGCCCGCAACCCAACGCAACAACAGAGCGGCAAACGATGAGCGCCTCATGTTGCACCCTCTGGCTGCGTCGGAACGGGATGGTTTTGTCCGGCGGTGCTCGCAGACGACTCAACCACCGCGTGCTCTGACAGCAAGGTCATGGCCTGGTCGGTACAGCCGATCAGCAAACGACGCCCTCGCCATTCGATGTCGTGAACACTGTGCTTGGGTGATAGCCGGGTCGCCCCATGGAGCAGAACATCCCTGGACGAAGCACCACCCCACCAGCTTGAACGCTTTGCGGCGTCAACGCCGGCAGTCGGCCGGCGATTTCGCCATATCCAGATGGCAAAACCCGCAAAGCCAAGCGCCAAAATCGCCGTGATGGCAGTCAGCGGCGGCCCCTCACCGCCGGACGACGAGGCCGAGTCCTGCTTGAAAGGAATCGTTTTGGGCAAAGCGATGGCGCTTGTGGCAGCGGAGGCGGAGGACGCTCCCGCCGATGCAGCCGTGCCTTGGCTGAACGCGGTGGCATGGCTGACCAACAGGCAAACCGCCGCCACTTTCAGGGCGCGGAAAAAATAAGGCAAACGCTTGAGCAAACCGGCAAGCCTCATGGCTTGACTTCAGCCAGCAAGCCACTTTGAAGATCTAGCGGCAAAGGCAACTCCGTGATGCGAACCGCGAAATGTTCGTCCAGCGCCACCAATTGGCCGCGGGCAACCACCTGGCCTTCGAGCAACAAATCGACAGGCTGGCCCACAGTCCGGTCCAGCACCAGCACCTGATTTTTCGCGGCGGACATCAGCTCGCCCACCGTAAGCGTTGCCGATCCCAAGTAGACCTGCAACGTGGCCTTCACCTGGTGAATGGGATGAGCAGCATGACMCTCGGGCCGCCAGTTCTTTTTCTCGGGAGCTGCCGCGTCGCTCGGCTGATGCCTGTCGTTGGCCGGCGCATGGGGAAATGTGATCGGTCGTACCGTAAGAGCCGACACGTCAGGCTTTTCGGCATCGGCGCTTGAATAAGCAGGGTTTTGGGGTGGCGGGTTCATGATTTTTTCAGCAGCTGTATTCACGTTATGTCTCAGGGTCATTTGGGGGTAGCGGTGAGTTCCAGGGATTTAAAGCCGCTTGTTTGTGTCATCCAGGCATGCGC
>NZ_JBFUAZ010000559.1:0-2816 GCF_056406035.1 Polaromonas sp. P1_E1_2
GGGGCCCTGCCGTTCAACCTAATGGCGATGTGCTTATTGGAAAGTTATTGCTGCCATGGCGAATCTAGAAAATGGCGTCCGGTCGCGTTGGCATTTCATCATCACGCTGCGTGGGAAGCGCCTCCATTGACCGGCCATAGATGCGGCGGATGCGCTCAGCCAACGGCGGATGGCTGGCAAACCAATGGGTATCTGCACGGAGGCCCACCAGCAGCATGTGCTGCACGGCCGGGTGCACGCTGCGCGGCATCAGCCCCTGCGCCTGCTGGCCTGCCACCTTGCGCAGCACGCCACCCAGGCCATCCTTGCTGCGCGTGAACTGCACGGCTCGCGCATCTGCCAGGAACTCGCGCTGGCGCGACACCGCCGCCTTCAGTGCACGCCCCGCAAGCCATCCGAGCGAGCCTGTGGTCATGATGGCAAAGCCGGGCAAGGCAAGGAAAGAACGCCCGCCGCTGTCGTTCTGCGCGCACATGCTGCGTCCGAGGTTGAAGACCATCTCAAGCCCGAACACCATACCGGCCAGCCGCATGTTCAGACGCGTATCGCCTTCGCGTATATGGCTGAATTCATGCGCCACCAAGCCCTGCAGCTCGTCGCGTGTCAGGTACTCCAGTGCACCGCGCGTTACCGCCACCACCGAGTCGTCCTCATCCCAGCCGGTGGCAAACGCATTGATGCCCTCTTCCCGGTCGAGCACCATGGCCTGGGGCGGCCGCATGCTGGCGGCAATAGCCAGCTCACTCACGATGTTGCACAGCTTTTGTTCGGCCTCCCGGCTGGCTGGCCAGGCTTCCCGGGCACCCGCACGGCGCGCCAGCTTCTCACCGCCGCCCTTCAGCGCAGAGGTTTCCAGCCACCAGCCGCCAAACACGAACAGCAGGGTCATGCCCGTGTTGACCGCAAAGAAGTAGCCGGGGTAGCCACTGAAGCCGGAGGCCACGAGACGCCAGGTGAGCGCCAGCGCGGCATTGACGGCCACAACCAGCGCAAGCACCGTCAAGCCGAACAGCACTAGCAGCCGCGTGGTCTGCCCGCGCGCTGTCTCCTGGCGCTCAAAAAAGCGCATTCACAGCCCCTCGGGTCATCTCACCCTTCAATACCCGAGGAGCACGCAGGCAGCTTACAGAGGATCCAAACCAGCCAGGACCGCGGAACCGGCTTTGCCGGGCCGCAGGCGAAGCGTCTCGCGAGCCGCGACCTGCAAGGCCTCGCGTGGTACACGAAGTGACAAGCGTGGGGGCCACGTTTTCAGAACTGGACACGCACAGCCTGGCGCTCGGCCGGTGTTTCGGTTGCGCGCAGCATGGCTGAAGGCGCGAACCCAAACGTGCGGGCAATCAGCAGCGCGGGAAACTGCCCCTGCGCATTGTTGTAGTCCAGCACGGCATCGTTATAAGCCTGCCTGGCAAAACCAACCTTGTTTTCGGTGCTGGTGAGCTCTTCGCTGAGTTCACGAATGGTCTGGTCGGCCTTGAGTTCGGGGTAGGCCTCGGCTACGGCAAAAAGCCGCCCCAGGCTGCCGTCCAGCGACTGTTCGGCAGCGGCCAGCGCCACAACGGCGCCGGCATTGGCAGGGCGGCTGCGCACCGCATCGCTGGCCGCGCGTGCCTGGTTGCGCGCAAGCATCACCGCCTCAAGCGTGCTTTGCTCATGCTGCAGGTATTTTTTGGCGGCTTCGACCAGATTGGGAATCAGGTCGTAGCGGCGCTTGAGCTGCACATCGATCTGGGCGAAAGCGTTGGCAATGATGTTTTTCAGCCGAACCAGCCGGTTGTAGGCGCCTACGGCCCAGAAAACCAGCAAGGCAAACACAATGACGAAAACAAGCGTGCTAAGAGGCATGGATATTCCTTGGTGCGACATGAGCTGACACTCACCCGACAGCTCGGCGGGCGACTGCCGCGAGGTTAACTGTTTTTGGGCTCAAACGGCAAGTTGGCAGGCTGCTTTTGAATACCATGAAAACGCTATGATTTTGATAGCTGGTTACGCACACCCGATATGCGCAAAACCCAAATTTCGCTTAAATTCCCGTCTGCATTATTGCCACGTGGCGGCCGTCCTGCCCATAAAAAAAGCCCCACACCCTTGCGGGATGTGGGGCCTTGCGCCTTTTGCGGCGCGGGAGTCAGTCTGGCTTACTCGGTAGCCGCACTGTCGCCACCCGCTTCGGCTGCGGCGGGCATGGCTTCGAGCTCGGCCGCTTCGGCTTCAGCAATGGCACGGCGCTCTGCATCGTCCATCTGGTCCTTGGCTTTGCGTGCCTCGTGGTAGGCCATGCCGGTACCGGCAGGAATCAGGCGGCCGACGATCACGTTTTCTTTCAGGCCACGCAACTCGTCGCGCTTGCCCATGATGGCAGCCTCGGTGAGCACGCGGGTGGTTTCCTGGAAGGAAGCCGCGGAAATGAACGAATCGGTCGACAGCGAAGCCTTGGTGATACCGAGCAGCAAGTTGCTGAACGTTGCCGGAATCTTGCCGTCAGCGCGCAAGGCGTCGTTGGCATCCAGCATGGCAGAACGCTCGACCTGTTCACCAGCGATGTAGCTGGAATCACCCACGTTTTCAACGACCACGCGGCGCAGCATCTGGCGAACAATCACTTCAATGTGCTTGTCGTTGATCTTCACGCCCTGCAGACGGTAAACATCCTGCACTTCGTCGACGATGTAGCGGGCCAGCTCTTCCATACCCAGCAGGCGCAAGATGTCTTGCGGGTCGGCCGGGCCGTCCACAATCGACTCGCCCTTGTTGACCACCTGGCCTTCGTGCACCAGGATGTTCTTCTCCTTGGGCACGAGATCTTCCCAGAC
>NZ_JBFUAZ010000560.1:0-2801 GCF_056406035.1 Polaromonas sp. P1_E1_2
CTCCACGTCTTCAGCGGGGCCGGTGGTGCACGCGTCGGCGCAGCTCAATGACGCGGCGCGCCGCATGATCGAGCAGGCCGACACGCTGTTCATCGCCACAGCCTATGCGGGCAACGGTGAGCAAGCCGGCCGCGCCGGCGGCGTGGACGTGTCCCACCGCGGCGGCAAGCCCGGTTTTGTGCGCGTGGAGGCCGACGGCACCCTGACCGTGCCGGATTTCGTCGGCAACTACTTCTTCAACACCCTGGGTAACCTCGTGGTGAACCCGCGCGCCGGCCTGCTGTTCATCGACTTCGACAACGGCGACCTGCTGTATCTGGCCGTCACGGCTGACATCATCTGGGACGGGCCCGAGGTGCAGTCCTTCGCCGGCGCACAGCGCCTGATGCGTTTCAAGGTGCAAACCATGCAGCTGGTGGAATCTTCCTTGCCGCTGCGCTGGAGCGAGGCAGAACTCTCCCCGGTGCTGGAAGCTACCGGCGCCTGGGCTTAGCCTATGGCTTCAAGCGCGAGTTCGCGCTCCAGCCAGGCGCGAAACTTCTGCACGGCGGGCCGCTCTGTGCTGTGGGCTGAGGTGACGATGCGGTAGCCCAGGCCCGGCACCGTCTGGCCCGGCAAGACCACCATGAGCTGGCCGCTGCGCAGCAGCGGTAACACCAGCGGCGTGCGGCCTATGCCTATGCCCGCGCCTTGCACGGCGGCGGTCAGCACATGTTCGTACTGCGAAAAATACAAACAAGGCTGCTGCGCCGATTGCCTCAAGTCCAGGCGCTCGTACCAGTCCGGCCACGACATCCAGGGAAAACGCGTGGCCGGGTCGTAATAGACCAGTAGCGGCGTAGTCAGGATATCGGCGGCGGCATGGATGCGTGCCGCGACGGCCGGCGCCGCCACCAGCAGGACCYGCTCCTGCAGCAGGGGTGGCGGGTCTTCGCCGCCCTGCAGCACGGGGTAGAGCCGCACAGCCAGGTCCATGCCTTCGCGCTCCAGGTTGACACGCGTTTCTGTGGCGTCGACGCGTACATCGATGGCAGGCTCCAGCAACTGGAATTTGGCAAGCTTGGGAGCCAGCCACAGTGCGGCGAAGGAGGGCGTGGTGGTGACCGCTACAGAGACCCTGTCCACCGCCAGCAGGCGGTCGACAGCCGAGGCCAGCTGCGCCAGCGCGGCGCGGGCCACCTCATAAAGCTCACGGCCTTGCGGCGTCAGGCTCAGGCCCTTGCCGCCACGCACGAACAGGGCGGTGCCCAAGGCATCTTCCAGACTTTTGACCTGTTTGCTCACGGCCGACTGCGTGATGCACAGTTCTTCGGCGGCAGCGGTGAAGCTCAGGTGCCGCGCGGCGGATTCGAAGCCGCGGATGGCATCGAGCGACATGGCGCGCAGTGCGCTGGTGGAAGGGCTGTTCAGCATGGCATGAATGATTGGAATACCCCGTATGACAAACCATCCGGCCGCGCGGACCGGTTCCAAAGAAGAATCAAACCACACTTTTCAAGGAGTCCGCCATGCATGCCCTGCAAACCCTACAAACTCCACAGACCCCGCTGAAGCTCGGGTCCATCCCCAAACCCTTGCGCTTGCCGCGCGGCCAGGTTTTGGCCTGCACTGGGGGTTGCCTCTGGATCACCAGCGATGCGCTGGCTGGACGCCGGGACAGCGACGTGGTGCTGGAAAGCGGCCAGTCCTTTGTCACGCCGCAAGCCGCGACTTATTTTGTGGGCGCCCCGCGCGGTTGCGGTGTGTTGTCATTTGTATCCCCCGACGCTATTGCCCGAAAACCTGAGGAGGCCCCATGCTGATAGAAACTGAGCGCCGCGGCCAACACGTGATACTGACCCTGAACCGGCCCGAGAAACTGAACGCACTGAACTACGCCCTGATCGATGAGCTCATGGACAGGCTGAACGCCCTGGAGCGCGACGACAGCGTGCGCTGCCTGGTGCTGACGGGGCAGGGCGATAAAGCCTTCAGTGCGGGCGCCGACATTGCGGGCTTCGCAGCCGACATAGCCACCTCGCCCGAGGCAGCGTGGCGCAACTTCGTGATGCGCGGCCAGGCCATGACCAGGCGCATCGAAAACTATCCCAAACCCATCATCGCGGCCGTCAACGGCATCGCCTTCGGCGGCGGTTGCGAAACCATGGAAGCCTGCAGCCTGGCCATCGCGGCGGAACATGCCAGCTTTGCCAAACCCGAAATCCGGCTCGGTTTTCCGCCGCCCTTTGGCGGCACGCAGCGCCTGCCCCGCCACATCGGCCGCAAGCGCGCCAACGAAATGATCCTGACCGGCGACGCCATCAGTGCCGAGGAAGCCCTGCTGATAGGCCTCATCAACCACGTGGTGCCGGCCCATGACCTGCTTCCGGCTTGCCTGCGAATGGCCAACCGCATCGCCGAAAACTCCGCCGTGGCCGTGACGGCCTCGCTACGCGCCGTGACGCGGGGCCTGAATGTTTCCATCGACGAAGGCCTGGCCATCGAGGCCGCACAGTTCATGATCGCGGCGGCTTCGCCAGACGCACGAGAGGGAACGGCAGCGTTTGTGGAGAAGCGGCAGCCTGTATTTCTTCATCGCTGAGGCTGCATTTTTCGCAGGCCGCACAGGATAGTGCATCACATCACATCAGGTGCGCCCGGGTGACATTTCGCGTCGTTTGCGACGCAGATCACGGATGCCAGGTTGCCCGCAGCGCCGTGGAAGGCATGGCGCCGAGCGTTTGCCCGAGCTGCTTCGCCGCCAGAACCGTGGCGGGCGCGTAACGCGCGAGTACCGCACTCGTCAGTCGTTCTACCGGGCC
>NZ_JBFUAZ010000561.1:0-2797 GCF_056406035.1 Polaromonas sp. P1_E1_2
CTGTGGGGCCGATCAGCAAAATATTGCTTTTGGTCAGCTCCACATCGTCTTTTTTGGCTTTTTCCTTGTGGCGCAGCCGCTTGTAGTGGTTGTACACCGCCACTGCCAGGGTGCGCTTGGCCGGTTCCTGGCCAATCACATAGCCGTCCAGTGTTCCCTTGATCTCTGAGGGCGTGGGCAGGTCGGTGCGCGTCTCACGAACGTCGTCACCAGCGGGGAGTTCGTCGCGAATGATCTCGTTGCAAAGATCGATGCACTCGTCACAGATAAAAACCGAAGGGCCAGCGATCAGTTTTTTGACTTCGTGCTGACTTTTACCGCAGAAGGAGCAGTGCAAAGTCTTTTCGCTGGAGGAGCCTTTTTTCTCGGCCATTGGGGGGATGCCTTTAAGGAGCCTGAAGGGGGAACTGTTACCTAATGATAACCAATAAAAAAACGGCGTTTCTGTTACAGAAAACGCCGTTGTTGCAGTGCAACTGAAGAGCTTTCGACGCTCAGGGCCGCTTGGAAATGACCTGGTCGACCAGCCCGTACTCTTTGGCGTCTTCCGCAAACATGAAATAGTCACGTTCGGTATCGCGTTCGATCTTTTCGATAGGCTGGCCGGTATTGGCCGCCAGGATGCGGTTGAGCTGGTCCCGCGTCTTGAGAATGTCGCGGGCATGGATTTCAATGTCCGACGCCTGGCCTTGCGCACCACCGGATGGTTGGTGAATCATGACGCGGGAATTAGGCAGCGAAAAGCGCTTGCCTTTAGTGCCGGCCGACAGCAGGAAAGCACCCATGCTGGCCGCCATGCCCACGCACAGGGTGGAAACGTCGGGTTTGATGAATTGCATGGTGTCGTAAATCGCCATGCCGGCCGTCACGGAACCGCCGGGGGAGTTGATGTAGAAGGAAATGTCCTTGTCCGGGTTTTCGCTCTCCTGGAAGAGGAGCTGGGCCACCACCAGGTTGGCCGTCTGGTCATTGACCGGCCCCACCAGGAAAATCACGCGCTCCTTGAGCAGGCGCGAATAAATGTCGTAAGAGCGCTCGCCACGGCCGGATTGCTCGATGACCATGGGCACCATGCCCAAGCCTTGTGCATCCTGCGCGCCGGCTTGCGGGGCCGTATAAGCGCCGCCGTAAATACTGTTTCGGACCATCATGTTTTCTCCAGAGATGTTTGTACTGTACCCAAAAACTCCCCCAGGGAGTTTCGGCGATGGCTGACAACAGATTCGCGAGCTGTTGTGCCGTAGCTCAAAGAAATTGGGGCCTGTGCCGCAAAGCACAAGCCCCAATGTCAGCAAAGGCGCTGAAGAATCAGTTCTGGCCCATCAGCTCGTCAAAGGAGATGGCYTTTTCGCTGACTTTGGCTTTGCCCAGCACGAAGTCGGTCACGTTGTTTTCAATCACAACAGCCTCGACTTCGGCCATGCGACGGTTGTCGCTCAGGTACCAGCGCACTACGTCTTGCGGCTTCTCGTAGCTGGCGGCCAGCTCTTCGATGTGCGCCTTGAGCTGCTCAGGCTTGGCCTGCAGGTCATTGSTGCGCACCARYTCRGCCACCACCAGGCCCAGGCGCACGCGCTTTTCGGCTTGSGGRCGGAAGATTTCTTCGGGRATCGGCGCCTTGTCKGCGTCCTTGATGCCGCGCTGCTTCARGTCGGCGCGSGCGCCTTCGATCATGCGGTCCAGYTCRGCCTGSACGCTGGACTTGGGCAGGTCGAGTTCGGCGTTGGCGACCARCGCGTCCATCACGGCGTTCTTGTTACGGGCCAGCAGGCGGAACTTGACTTCGCGCTCGAGGTTTTTCTTGATGTCGGTGCGCAGGCCTTCGACCGTGGAGTCAGCGATGCCCAGGGACTTGGCCAGTGCTTCATTGACTTCGGGCAGGTGAGCTGCTTCGATTTTTTTGACCGTCACGAGGAAATCGGCCTGTTTTCCGGCCACATCTTTACCGTGGTAGTCGGCGGGGAAGTTCAGGGGGAAGGTCTTGCTTTCGCCGCTTTTCATGCCGCGCACGGCGTCTTCGAATTCCTTGAGCATTTGCCCGTCGCCGATCAGGAACTGGTAGTCCTCGGCCTTGCCGCCGGCGAAAGGCTCGCCGTCGATCTTGCCTTCGAAGTCGATGGTGGCGCGGTCACCGTCTTGCGCCGGCGCATCGGCTGCGCGCTGGGCAAAGGTACGGCGCTGCTTGCGCAGGATATCCAGCGTCTTGTCGATGGCGGCGTCGCTGACTTCAGCGCTGACCTTTTCGACTTCGGCGCCCGACAGGTCGGCGATCTTGACTTCAGGGTAGACCTCGAACACCGCGTCAAACACCAGTTCGCCCTCAGGCGCGCCCTCTTTTTCGCTGATGCGGGGCTGGCCGGCAACACGCAGCTTGGCTTCATTGGCGGCCACGGCAAAAGCTTCACCGACCTTGTCGTTCATGACTTCGTAGTGCACCGAATAGCCGTAGCGCTGGGCCACCACGTTCATGGGGACTTTGCCCGGACGGAAGCCGTCCATCTTGACCGTACGGGCCAGCTTCTTCAGACGGGTATCAACTTCCGACTGAATGGTGTTGACGGGCAGCGAGAGCGTCATTTTGCGCTCGAGCTTTTCAAGGGTTTCAACAGTCACGGCCATGATGGTTCCTAAGATCAAAAATAGTCAAAACAGGTTTTCACCTGGCATGTTGCGGGGTTTGCCGCAACGACTGAAAGCAAGGAGGGGCAACAGGGCCGCCCACAAGCCTCAGGGTGGTGCGCGGGGCGGGACTCGAACCCGCACATCCTTGCGGACGTCAGGACCTAAACCTGGTGCG
>NZ_JBFUAZ010000562.1:0-2792 GCF_056406035.1 Polaromonas sp. P1_E1_2
CACCAATGTGCTGGGCGCCATGCAGGCCATTCCGCAAGTCGCGCCCATGGTCGAGGCCTCCCGGCTTGGTGGTGGCGGCAAGGGACGCTTTGCCTTCATCACCAGCGGCATGGGTTGCATTGGCGAGGTCCCGTCCAGCAGCAGCTGGACCTACCGCGTCAGCAAGGCTGYGCTGAACATGGCCGTGGCGTCCGCCCAGCATGACTACCCGCGCGCCATCATGGTGGCCCTGTCGCCCGGCTGGGTTCAAACCGACATGGGCGGCCTGGACGCGCCGCTCACCACGGTTCAAAGTGTCACGGCCATGCGCAAGACCCTGGCCGGGCTGACCGCCGCGCACAAGGGCTCCTTTCTTGACTACGACGGCCGCCGCTTCAGCACATGGTGAGCCCTGCACTCCACTGAAAGATTTCGATGATCCTGACCCAAGACCAAACGATGATCCGCGACGCGGTGCGCGACTTTGCGCAGGCCGAGCTCTGGCCCCACGCCGCGCGCTGGGACAAGGAACACCACTTCTCGGTCGAGGCGCACAAGGGCCTGGCTGCACTCGGCGCCTACGGCATCTGCGTGCCTGAAGAGTTCGGCGGCGCGAACCTTGACTACCTCACGCTTGCGCTGGTGCTCGAAGAAATCGCCGCGGGCGACGGCGGCACCAGTACCGCGATCAGTGTTACCAACTGCCCGGTCAATGCCATCCTCATGCGCTACGGCAATGCGCAGCAGAAAAAGCAGTGGCTGACAAAACTCGCGCAGGGCGAAATGCTCGGCGTCTTTTGCCTGACCGAGCCGCATGTGGGCAGCGATGCCTCTTCACTGCGAACCACGGCCGTCAAAGACGGCGACGAATACGTGATCAATGGCGTCAAGCAATTCATCACCAGCGGCAAGAACGGCCATGCGGCCATCGTCATCGCCGTTACCGATAAGGGCGCCGGAAAAAAAGGCATGAGTGCCTTCATCGTGCCCACCAGCGCACCCGGCTATGTGGTGGCGCGGCTTGAAGACAAGCTGGGGCAGCATTCCAGCGACACCGCACAAATCAATTTTGACAACTGCCGCATCCCGGCCGACAACCTGATCGGCAACGAAGGCGAAGGCTACAAGATCGCGCTGGGCGCACTCGAAGGCGGGCGCATCGGCATCGCCGCGCAAAGTGTGGGCATGGCGCGCAGCGCGTTTGAGTTTGCCCTGAGTTACGCCAAAGAGCGCCAGAGCTTTGGCACCGCCATCTTTAACCACCAGGCAGTAGGCTTTCGCCTGGCTGATTGCGCAACGAAGATTGAAGCGGCCCGCCAGCTCATCTGGCACGCTGCCAGCCTGCGCGACGCTGGCCTGCCCTGCCTGAAAGAAGCCGCCATGGCCAAGCTTTTTGCCAGCGAAATGGCCGAAGAGGTTTGCAGCGCCGCCATCCAGACGCTGGGCGGTTATGGCTATGTCAGCGACTTTCCGGTGGAACGTATCTACCGCGATGTGCGCGTGTGCCAGATTTACGAAGGCACTTCCGACGTTCAAAAGATCATCATCCAAAGATCTCTTTAGCCCCCACGGTCGCGCACTTCGTGTCGCTCCCTGCCCCCCGAGGGGGCCGCTGCGCCTGCGGCCCGGCAAAGCCGGTTCCGCGGCCCCTGCTGGGTTTTGGTCAGGGGTCTGGTTCAACTGCGTGCAGCAAACCGTAAACTTGCCGATCCACAGCAGGAGACAGAGCATGCCCATCACCAAAGGATTCCGCGCACTGGTCGACGAGGCCATGGCGCAAGTCAAAACCTATTCCGTGGCAGATGCCAGGTCAAAACTCGGCGACCCCAAGGTACAGATCGTCGACATCCGCGATGTGCGCGAGCTGACAGCCGGCACCGTGGTGGACAGCTTCCACGCGCCGCGCGGCATGCTTGAATTCTGGGTAGACCCCGAGTCGCCGTACCACAAGCCGCTGTTTTCCGATGAGGGCAAGGAGTTCATCCTCTTTTGCGGGGCCGGCTGGCGCAGCGCACTGGCCACCAAAACCCTGCAGGACATGGGCATGCGCAATGTGGCCCATATCGATGGTGGTTATGCCGAATGGGTGAAGCAGGGCGCGCCCACCGAAACGCTGGAAGAGCGCAAGGCCCGCGCAAACAACAACTCCTGCGGCTGATGCGCGGGTGATGCCTAACCCATCGCCATCTCAGCCATGCCCCTGCGGCCGCACAGGCCCGGCCAAAAAGCCGTTGCTGTTCGCAAATTGCTGTGGCCGCTACCTTGGTCACTTCGACACCGTGCCCGCGCCCGACGCCGAGTCCCTCATGCGTTCGCGCTACACCGCCTTTGTGGCTGGGCGTGCCGACTACCTGCTCGCTACCTGGCATACCAGCCATCGGCCGGCATCGGTTGAATTCGATCCCGATGTGAAATGGCTGGGCCTGGAAGTGCGCAGCCATCGCCAGATCGATGACACCCACGCCGAGGTCGAATTCGTCGCCCGCCAGAAAACCCCCGGCAGCCCGGCCGTGCGCCTGCACGAACGCAGCCGCTTTGTTCGCGAGTTAGGCCGTTGGTACTACGTCGACGGCGACCACCTGTGATGAGCTATAAAAGGTGCTTTAAGCCTTTAATTGACGGGTTCTCGTTGCTCCTGTATTAATAGCATCTCGGGTAAAGAATGGATTTCATGAAAGAACAGCGCGCAACCCGTTCGGCTTCGTGGCGGCAGTGCAATCCGCTGCTCTGGACCGGTGTGTTGGGGCTGGTGTTTCTGCTCGGGCTGAATTCCCCGCCCGCCGCTGCCGGCAGTCCGGCGTCCTACCCCGCCC
>NZ_JBFUAZ010000563.1:0-2792 GCF_056406035.1 Polaromonas sp. P1_E1_2
TTTTACTTCCTGGCCACCTAGGATGGCCCTGGCAATGTAGCAGCAATCCCCGCTGGATCACCCCCGCTACGGATTCCAGCGCTTCCAGTATTCAAGCGCCACCCGGTAGGTGTTCATCTGCACCTGCACGGTTTCGTCGATGTTGATGCCATAGCCACCCGCCATGGAAAACGCCAGCGGGATGCGGCGCTGCCAGGCCCAGTCGAAGACGCGCCGGTCGCGCGCCTCCAGACCGTCAAAACTCAGGGCCAGCCGTCCCAGCCGGTCGCCCACGTACGGATCGGCGCCCGCCAGAAACAGCACCAGCCCCGGCTCAAAGCGCCGCTCCAGCTCGTCAAGCGCATGCTCCAGCGCCTGCAGATAGGTTGCATCGCCGCAGCCGTCCGGCAAGTCCACATCGAGGTCGCTGGCTTCTTTTCGAAACGGGAAATTCTTTTGCCCATGCAACGACAGCGTGAACACGCTGGTGTCCGCGGCAAAGATGCTGGCAGTGCCGTTACCCTGGTGCACATCCAGATCGATGATGGCGACCTGCAGCGGTTTGCGCTCGTGGCGGTGCAGCCGCGCCCACTCCGCCTGCATGAGCCTGGCGGCCACCGCCGCATCGTTGAAAACGCAGAAGCCGCCGCCTTTGTGGGCATACGAGTGATGCGTACCTCCGGCCAGGTTGGCTGCAACGCCCTCGCCCCGTTTGCCCCCTGGCCCCATCGCCACGCGGGCCGCTGCAACGGTGGCGCCGGCAGAGCGGCGCGCACGCTCGGCCATGCCCAGGCTCCAGGGAAAGCCGATCTCGCGCTGCGCGGGCGCCGGCAAGGTGCCGTGCATGATCGCATCTATATTGGCGGGCGTGTGAACAAGGGCGAGCTCACCATCGGTGGCGGCCGGTGCCTGCGCCATTCGAACGGCCGACAGTTCGTTGACCAGGCGGTCGCGCAACAGCCGGTACTTGGCCATGGGAAAACGGTGCCCAAGCGGCAGCGGCAATACGAAGTTGTCGGCGTAAAAAGCTTGCAAGATGAGAAGCGAGGAAGGGCTTCAACGATTGTGGCCTGAAGCAGCAGCGACGGGCATGTAGTACCCAGCACCGGAAATCGTGGACTTTTGAATGCTTTTGAATTCTGTTTTCGGGGTGCAAATAGGGCCCGACATCTAAAATGGTGCAGTGCAACAAAAACTGCTTGCAATGCCTCGGCCAATGCCTATACTTAGGGTCATGTTGCAGTGCAGCAATTCAGCRCAACGCAACTATTGACCCGACGACTCATTAACTTATATCTGGAGATTAATTATGCTGACCGCTGAACAAATCATGGCCTCCCACAAAGCCAACATCGAAACCCTGTTTGGTCTGACCCACAAAGCCTTCGAAGGCGTTGAAAAGCTGGTCGAACTGAACGTGCAAGCCACCAAGGCTGCCCTTGCCGAAACCGCCAACCACGCACAAGCCGTGATGGGCGTGAAAGACGCGCAAGAACTGATGGCCCTGCAAGCCGGCCTGGTCCAGCCCCTGGCTGAAAAGACCGCTGCTTACAGCCGTCACCTGTATGACATCGCTTCGGCTGCCGGTGCTGAACTGGGCAAGACCCTGGAAGGCCAAACTGCTGATGCACAGAAGAAGTTTGTCGGCCTGGTCGACAACGCTGCCAAAAATGCGCCAGCCGGTTCCGAAACCGCCGTTGCCGTGATGAAGAGCGCTGTTGCTGCCGCGAATAACGCATTCGAATCCATGCAAAAGGCTGTCAAGCAAGCCAGCGAAATGGCTGAAGCCAACTTCAACACCGTGGCTGCATCCGCAGTGAGCGCCACGAAAACCGCTTCCAAGAAGCGTTAATTGTTATTCATTGTTCCCGCATTTCTGCGGGAACGACCGGAGCCTGATCCCGGAACCTTGCGTAACAGCACGATTCCAGACCGCTTGTCTCCTCGGATCCATTCGAAATTCATTTTCACGGATCCAGTTAAGCCCAGTCGCAAGATTGGGCTTTTTTTTGTCCGGCGCATCCCGATTTAAGCTATTCAGGCGTTTTACCCAATAGGGACGAGCGCTAGCAGCTATCAAATCAATAGCAGCTACCTTGCCATCGCCACACCCGCTGCGGCCAGCTTTGCCTTCAGCTGTGGCAACGCGGCCAACATGGCCGCACGGCCTGAATCGATGGCGCGCTGCCGCGCAGAGAAGTCGGCGCTTTTCAGGCCCGTAAGCGACGGACGGACCACGACATCGGCATCCTTGAGTTCGTACTGGTTGATGCTTTTGCCCATGATGGCAAAAGTCTGCAGCAGGATTTGCAACGTGTCGCCGGCGAGGTTGGCTTCGGGCGGGCTGGAGATGTCGACAGCAATCACGACGTCGGCCCCCATCTGCCTGGCAAAGCGCACAGGCACCGGTGAGACCAGGCCGCCGTCTACATACTCGCGGCCGTTGATCTTGACGGGCACGAACACAGCCGGCACCGCACTGGATGCGCGCACTGCTGTGCCGGTATCGCCRCGCTGGAACAGCACGGCCTGGCCGCTGTTGAGATCGGTGGCGACGATGCCCAGCGGAATGGCCATGTTTTCCATCAGCCGGTTGGCCACAAGGTCGTTGACATAGCGGGCCAGCGCGTCACCGCGGAACATGCCGCGGCCGATGATCGGCAGCATCCAGTCGGTGATGGCAACTTCCTCCATGTTCAGCGCGGTCTGCTGCAGCTGCGCGCTGGTCTTGCCACTGGCGTACAGCGCCGCCACCAGGCTGCCGGCTGATGTGCCGACCACCAGTTGCGGCTTGAGCCCGGCCTCCTCAAGCA
>NZ_JBFUAZ010000564.1:0-2791 GCF_056406035.1 Polaromonas sp. P1_E1_2
CAGTGTTTGCATTCGGCTGGGCACTGATGGTGCCGGTTGTCACGCTGCTGGTGCTGGACCTTTATCCTGAACGGCGCGGCATGGCTTCTTCCCTTCAGGCCTTCGTGGGCTCAACCGCCAACGGCATTGTTGCCGGTGTCATCGCCCCGCTCACAATGCACTCCACCCGGGCATTGGCGGCAGTCTCGCTCGGGATGATGTGCATCGGGTTGGTTGCCTGGGTGTATCTGCATCACCGGTGGCCGGATATCGGCCGCTCCGCAACACCCGACTAGCGTGCAATACGCCTTTTAACGATCATTGACTCGCATGGGAAATTCCATGCCCTGCCCGATGCGTTGCACCACGTTGTTGCCGTCCAGATAAGCCCAGAAAAACATGGGCTGATCACTGTCTCGCCAGCGGTAAGTCATGATGTCGCCGGACCATGACGCTACACGGTCAATCTTTGCTGGCCGGCCAAATTCGCGTTCCATATCCGAGCGCATCCACTTGCCCGGCTGGATTCTTGAAAACTCTGCTGGCGTCAGGACCTCGCGGACGCTGATGACCCTGCCGGCGGCATCCAGATCTACCATCGTGGCGAACTGACCAAGCGGCTGGCCCGAATACTGCAGCCGGGTTCCCGCATCCAGCGGCACCACCCGGGACGGCGTTCCGCGAAGCGCGATGACGTTCTCGCGGGTCATGCCGGGCTTTATCGCTGTCAACGCGCAGCCGGCGGCACACAGCACCGCGACAACAAGACCGGAAACTAATTTAAATGCCCTCACGGTTACTCCTGCCTGAAATTTAATTGATTACGAGACTTGGGACTCAATCGCGGCCAGAACGTTCCCCGTGACACCTGCCCAACCGATCTTCCCTGCGCGGGCCGAATCACGGATTGTTGCATCATGCCGCACCCGCTGAAGGCGCCCGGACTGCCGCTGTCGTTGTTTCTGGCGCCCATGATGCAGGGCAACGGCTCGAAGCCGGGATTCAACGGATTGGACCAGGCCTCAAGCAAACTCGCCGACTCGTTTTGTACTGAGCCCKCCTGGGGGCCGAGGTGTTTGGTGTCCATGCACCCGCGCGCACTCAGGCTTTGTGCTGCCGCGCAAAAATTTTGGCCAGATCCAGGAAATTCTTTTCGGCCGGCGAATTACTGTCTTCCCGGCTCACCAGCGTGATAGGTGCCACCAGCGCGGGCCTGGCATTGGTGATACGGCAGTACACCACGCTCTCACGGTGAAAATCCTTCATGGATGCGGGAACCACGGAAACGCCCGCGCCCGCCGCGACCAGGCTGATATTGGTCAGCATGCGCTCCACCTCCAAGGCGATCCTGAGCGTGAAGCCCGCCTGTTCACAGGCTTCGATCAGATCCGAATACATGCCCGGTGCGCCGTGTCTGCGCACTAGAATGAACTGCTCATCAGCCAGGGATTTCAGATCAATGGCCGGCATCTTGCCCTTGGCGGCGCCCGCCACCAGCGCGTGACCCACCGGCAGAATCAGCAGCATCTCCTCTTCGAGCAAGGAAAAAAAGCTCACGCCACGCGGATGGCTTACGGGCGTGCGCAAAATCGCGACATTGACCTTGCCCCTGTCTATGCCCTCGGTCAGCTCGGCCGCATTGGCTTCCCTCAAATCCAGATGCACACCGGGATAAGCGCTGCGGTAGGCCCGGATAATCCCCGGAATAAGGGGATGGGCAGCGGCCGAACTGGTAAAGCCGATGGCCAGCGTGCCTTCAAAGCCCTGTGCGGCGCGCGCCGCGCGCGCCGATGCCTGCTCAACACTGCGCAGGATGGCCTGGGCTTCCTGCACAAATACGGCGCCCCCGGCCGTCAGCGCAGCGCCCTTGGGGTGGCGGCGGAACAATTCGAAACCCAGCTCTTCCTCCAGCAGCCGGATCTGGTGGCTCAAGGGCGGCTGCTGCATGTTCAAGCGCTCGGCGGCACGCGTGAAATGCTGCTCCTCGGCAACCATCAGGAAATAGCGCAGGTGTCTCAGCTCCATGGCGTCGGCCCATCTTTTTTAGGTATTGGAGGTCTTATTTCCGGATTTTATGCATATGCCCTCGACGGCGCGTGACGCCTTCGCGTCTTTACACGCGCCGTCCATCCGCAAAAAACAACCGTATGGCGCGGCTCCCGGGCTACGGTAGCCAAGCCGCCCGTAGACTGGGCGATAGATGATCAGAATTAGAAAAATACTTTGCCATCCCATTGCACAGATGGCTCTCGCCTTTGCCGCCGGCATGCTGTTGGGGAATTTTTTCCCCTCAGCCGGCGCGCTGATGAAGCCCCTAAGCGACGGCTTTCTGCGCCTGATCGGCATGCTGATCGGCGTGCTGATCTTTTGCCTGGTGGTGTCCGGTATCGCCAGCATGCGCAACCGGCTGCAGGCCACGCAGGTGGGCATCAAGGCCATCATCTACTTCGAGGCCATGACCTTGATCTCGCTGCTGGCGGGCATGCTGGGCGCCTTGCAGCTGGCGCCCGGGAAGGGTTTCGCGCCGGGTTTTACGGCTGACATCGCACAGCGCGTTGCACCTGCGCCGGCCACGGAAAGTACGACCGACTTTTTGCTCAACATCATCCCCCCGACATTTGCCAGCGCCTTCACCGGCAACAACAACCTGCAGATCCTGCTGCTGGCGCTCCTGTCGGGCATTGCACTGACGCGCGCGGGTGAACGCGGCCGCAGYCTGCTGGAGCTCATCGAAGCGACGCAACAGGTGTTGCAGGGCATGGTCGGCATGGTCCTGAAGCTGGCGCCACTTGCTGCCTTCGGTGCTGTGGCC
>NZ_JBFUAZ010000565.1:0-2791 GCF_056406035.1 Polaromonas sp. P1_E1_2
CTTCAAGCCCGGCCGACTCTTCTGGATATACCAGGTAGTAGCCGCGCGTAGACACCCATTGTTTCTTCGAAAGCTGGCGCAAGCGGCCGGTGGCGACCGCATCCTTGGCCATGAAATCAGGCAGCAGCACTGCGCCCAGGCCCACCACCGCGGCATTCAGGGCCATCGACATCAACTCATAGCGTGGCCCCTCTTGCCCGGTGCCGATTTCCATGCCTGCGTAGTCGAACCACTTTTGCCAGGCGTCCAATACCGTTGTGTGGTGTACCAGGGCGGATAAAGGCGTTCGGGACGTCAGCGACTTTCCGTTTTTGGCTATCCATGCCGGTGCGGCATACGGAGCCATGGCCAGGGGCAAAACAAAGTCGTTGTGCAGGCCCGGCCGTTTCCCGTCGCCAAATTCGAGCGAGGCATCTACCGGCATGCTCTTGAAATCAACCGAGCCCACGCGGGTGGCGAAGTTAAGAGTGATTTCGCTGTACGCGCGGGTGAAGTCCGGCAGGCGCGGAATCAGCCAGTAGCTGCCCAGCGATGCGCCGACCGACAGCGTCAGCGAACCCCCGCGCCCTTTGAGTGCCATCACATTGGCCGTGGCGCGCTCAAGGCGCTGGAGAATGGCGCTGACTTCTTCCAGGTAATAGCGGCCGGCCTCCGTCAGGACCACCGCATCCCGGCGCCGCACAAACAGCTTGAGGTCAAGGCGGCTTTCAAGCGCCATGATCTGGCGGCTGACTGCGCCTTGTGTCAGGTGAAGCTCTTGCGCTGCTGCAGTAAAAGACCGCAGCCGCGCGCTGGCTTCAAGGCACAGCAGGGACATCGTGGAAGGCGCGCGTAGCATCATGGTGCATGAGAAAAAAACATGGAAGACGGACAAATTGTCGTTTGTAGCCAAAGATTTGTCCAAGCATCATTCAGTTTTCTCATTGATCAACCCTAAAGGTGGCCTTCATGACTGAATTTCAAGCAAGCCGGCGAGCGCTTCTCACGCTGGGTGCCGCGGCGATGGCAGCGTCGCCCCTGCTGGCGCGCGCCGCCTGGCCCGACCGGCCCATCCGGTTGATCGTGCCGTCTTCTGCCGGTGGCTCGCCGGACAACATTTGCCGCATCCTTACCGGCGAGTTGATGAAGACGCTGGGGCAGCCTTTTGTGATTGACAACAAGCCCGGCGCAAGCGGCAACATCGGCATGCAGGAGATCGTGCGGGCCGCACCGGACGGCTACACCCTGGGCTACGGCAACGTGGTCACGCTGGCGATCAACAAAGCCCTTTTCTCCAAACTCCCGTACGACCCCGACAAGCAACTGGTACCCGTGGCGTTGATCGGCTATGTGCAAAACGCGCTTGTCGTGCGCAACGACCTTGGCGTGAATAACGTGGCCGATTTGATTGCGCTGGCCAAATCCAGGCCCGGCAAGCTCAGCATGGCGTCTCCCGGCAACGGCACCACCGGGCACCTGGGGGGCGAGCTGTTCAAAAGCATGACCGGCACTTTCATGACCCACGTGCCTTACCGCGGCAGCCCGCAGGCGATTCAGGACCTGATGGGCGGCCAGGTCGACCTGATGTTCGACAACCTGTCGTCCATCGCGCCGCACATCAAGAGCGGCCGCGTCAAGGCGCTGGGCGTCTCAGGCCGGGCACGCAGCGTGCAGTTGCCCGACGTGCCCACCATCGGGGAGTCCGTTAAAGGCTATGAAACGACGGCCTGGGGCGGCATCGTGGCGCCGGCCGGTACACCGCGGGACATCGTGATGCGGCTCAACAGCGAAATCAACAAGGTGCTGGGGAATGCCACCGTCAATGAACGCTATGCCGCCATTTCCTTCGAAACCACCATGGGCCCACCCGACCGCCTGTTTGACCGCGCCATGCGGGAGACGCGGATGTGGGCGGATGTCGTCAAGCGCGCCGGCGTCCACCTGGATTGAACGCGCATGTTCGATGTCATCATTGAAGGCGGCGAGGTGATTGATGGAACTGGCGCGCCCCGCCTGCGTGCCGACGTGGGTGTATTCCAGGGCAAGATTGCTGCCATCGGCGACCTGGCATCTGCACCGGCAACAGAGCGCGTCAGTGCGCTTGGGCGCATCGTGGCGCCGGGCTTTATTGATACACACACCCATGACGACCGCTTGCTGC
The DNA here is from genome assembly GCF_056406035.1 of Polaromonas sp. P1_E1_2. Taxonomy (NCBI): domain Bacteria; kingdom Pseudomonadati; phylum Pseudomonadota; class Betaproteobacteria; order Burkholderiales; family Comamonadaceae; genus Polaromonas; species Polaromonas sp. P1_E1_2. The sequence continues at coordinate 2,141 of NZ_JBFUAZ010000565.1, forward strand.
TGATGCCCACGGCGGGCCCGCACCCCAAGCTGTCGCAGGGCGTCACGACAGTCATAGCGGGCAATTGCGGCGTCAGCCTGGCCCCGCTGGAAACCGCCAACCCGCCAGCGCCGCTGGACATTCTGGGAACCGACGGCTGGGTCTACCGAAGTTTTGCGGCCTACCTCGACGCGCTGGCCCAGTCCAGCCTGGCCGTTAACGTGGCTTGCCTTGTTGGCCATTCCACGCTGCGGGTCAAGCACGTGGCAGACCTTGAAAGGGCCGCAACGCCTGAAGAGGCTGCTGCCATGGCGGCAGAACTCACGGCCGCACTAGACGCTGGGGCCATTGGTTTGTCGACGGGTTTGTACTATCCGCCCGCAAAAGCCGCGACGGCCGAAGAGGTGATTGCCGTAGGCGCACAGCTCAAGGCGGCGGGAGGCATCGTGGCCATGCACATTCGCGACGAAGGCGACGCCATTGACGAGGCGCTGCGCGAGGCCCTGCACATTGGCCGCGAGCTGGGTGTGGGCACCGTGATCTCCCATCACAAGCTGGTCGGCACGGCCAACCACGGCCGGTCTGTGCAGACATTGGCTCTGCTGGAGCAGGCCGCGCAAGGGCAAGCGGTGTGCCTTGACTGCTACCCCTACAACGCCTCGTCCACCATGC
>NZ_JBFUAZ010000566.1:0-2790 GCF_056406035.1 Polaromonas sp. P1_E1_2
GGCGCCCCATACTGCCTGGCTAGCACCGGATAGGTCGCCACCGGGTCCAGCCCCCGCTGGGCGCACAGGTGGCGATACCAGTGGTTGCCGATGGCGACGTGGCCGATCTCGTCGGCGAGGATGATGTCCAGGATGTCGACGGCCCGAAGCGCTTCGGGAGAACCGACCTTGCGCAGTTTCGCCTGCATGGGCGGGGTGGCGTCCAGGCCGCGGGCCTCCAGGGTGCGTGGCACCAGCGCCATGCGCGCGAGCACATCGCCTTCGGTTTTGGCGGTCATGTCCCACAGGCCCGTGTGTGCGGGGAAATCGCCGTAGTCGTAACCCATGGCCTGGAGATGGGCGCGCAGCAGGCTGAAATGGTGGGCTTCTTCGGCCGCCACCTGCAGCCAGTCCAGGTAGTAGGCCCGCGGCATGCCGGCAAAACGCCAGATGGCGTCCAGGGCGAGGTTGATCGCGTTGAACTCAATATGGGTGACGGCATGGAGCAGGGCCGCCAATCCTTCGTGAGTGAACGGTGAGCGCTTGGGGACGTCGAGGTGGGACCGCAGTTCCGGCCGTTCCGGGCACCCGGGCAAGCTAGGCACCGCGGGAATCACCAGCTCCGTTGCTATCAAAACAGTAGCTGCTTGCGCGTGTGCCTGTTGGGTCAGGAGCACTTTTTGTTCCGGATTTGTGGCGAGCAGGGCCTGCAGCGCTTGCTGGCGCAGTTCTGCAGGGGCCGGTAGGTCCGTCATGAATCCATTGTCGTTGATACCTCGGGGATGTCTGGATTGGTCGCCGGCGGCCTGCGCCGGATGGCAGGGGGATGCCTCCTTACAATCAGTGCATGGCTGCCGCGCTCTTTCCTGCCTGTGGCCTTTGGCTTTAATTTCGAGTGAGAACGCATGGCTATTTACCAATTGGACAAGCTGACCCCCACCGTTCCTGCATCTGCCTGGGTGGCCGACAACGCCCAGGTGATTGGCGATGTGCGGCTTGGCGAAGACTGCAGCGTCTGGTTTGGCGTGGTGATCCGGGGCGACACCGAAACCATCACGGTAGGCCGGGGTACCAATGTCCAGGACAACAGCGTGCTGCATGCCGACATGGGCGTGCCCCTCACCCTCGGCGAAGACGTCACGGTCGGCCACCAGGTCATGCTGCACGGCTGCACCATCGGCGATGGCTCGCTGATCGGCATCCAGGCGGTGGTGCTCAATCACGCGAAGATCGGCAAGAACTGCCTGGTAGGCGCGGGCTCCGTGGTCACCGAAGGCAAGGAATTCCCGGACGGCTCCCTGATCATCGGCAGCCCCGCCAAGGCGGTGAGGCAGCTTTCCCCCGAGCAGATCGAGGGTTTAAAAATGATCGCGAAGCACTATGTAGAGAATGCCCAGCGCTACAAGGCCGGACTCAAGAAAATCGCCTGAACACCCAATGACCAAACCACCAAATACATGCAGAGCGTTAACGTCAGGGCTCCCCTTCAAGCAGGGGCCGCGGAACCGGCTTCGCCGGGCCGCAGGCGCAGCGGCCCCCTCGGGGGGCAGGGAGCTACACGAAGTGAGCGACCGTGGGGGCCTGTTTAATGTCTGAGTTGCATAAATTCATCTTTGAAGGCCTGCCGGTTCGCGGCATGCTGGTCCGCCTGACCGATTCCTGGCAGGAAATCCTCAAACGCAGACAGGCGGCCGGCGGCTACCCGGCCGAGGTCATGCAGCTGCTGGGAGAAATGACCGCCGCAGGTGCGCTGATGCAGAGCAACATCAAGTTCAACGGTGCGCTGATTCTTCAAATCTTCGGCGACGGCCCGGTCAAGCTGGCCGTGGCCGAAGTGCAGCCCGACCTGAGCTTGCGCGCCACCGCCACGGTGACGGGTACGGTCGATGCGGGCAGCTCACTGAGCCAGCTGGTCAACGTAAGCAATCAGGGCCGCTGCGCGATCACGCTGGACCCCAAGGACAAGCTGCCGGGGCAGCAGGCCTACCAGGGTGTGGTGCCGCTTTTTGGCGACCAGCGCGAGAAGATTGAGAACCTGGCGGAAGTGCTTGAGCATTACATGCTGCAAAGTGAGCAGCTCGACACCAAGCTGATTCTTGCAGCCGACGGCAAGGTGGCTACCGGTCTGCTGATCCAGCGGCTGCCGGTCAAAGGCCAGGGGAACCTTGAAGGCCAGATCGACCGGGACGCCAATGAAGACCAGATCGGCGTCAATGAAGACTACAAACGCATTGCCATGCTGGCCGGCACGCTCAAACGCGAAGAGCTTTTAACCCTCGATGCCGACACGATCCTGCGCCGCCTGTTCTGGGAAGAGCAGGTTACCCGGTTTGAACCCGCCACTCCCAGTTTTGCCTGCAGCTGTTCGCGCGACCGTGTGGGCAACATGCTGCGCAGCCTGGGGACAGACGAAATCGAAAGCATCATTTCCGAACGCGGCAAGGTCGCGGTTGGGTGCGAATTTTGCGGCGCACAGTATGAGTTTGACCCGGTGGATGCGGCGCAGCTTTTCACCAGCCAGACCAACCAGCAGCCACCCACGTCCACCGTGCAATAGTTTCGTGGGCCGCGCTGCGGCAGGGCAATGCCTCAAGCGGTTGCTGCAGCGCGCTCCGCCAGCAGGTCGCTGAGCAGGCGGTGCTCACAAGCAGGATCGCTGCACTTTTCGCAGACCCACACCCAGGCCTTCTTGCTTTTTTGGGGGCTTGGTATTGCACCGGGCGTGCTTCGGGTGAAAGCTGGAGCACGGGGCCGCAGGCTTTGCGCGGCCTCCAGCGCCCGGGTAAGGCGCTGCTCCGCGGTCCCGTACAT
>NZ_JBFUAZ010000567.1:0-2788 GCF_056406035.1 Polaromonas sp. P1_E1_2
GCACATTGGGTCGTGCATCAACACATTGGTGTCGAGCACGAACAATTTGGTGGGGCCAGTGCGTTTGGCCTTTTTGGGCTTGGCAGCCGGCTGCGGCAGTGGAATGCTCTCTTTTTTATAGCTGCTTGCGCTCGTCCTTGAAGGGTTGGCAGGCTCTTTTCCTTGAAACGCTGACGGATGCTGGCTGCCATCCCCTGCTGCGCGGCTGTCAAACAGGTCCATCACCGGGGGTTTCTGGGCGGATTCGGCACTTTCCGTCTTGCGTGCTTTGGAGGGCGAGCGAGCGGGCGCGTCAAGCGCGTCGGGGGAGAGCAGGGCGGCACGTTTGGTCGGGGCAGGGGGCAGGGGCATAGTGCTTAAAACTCTCTAAAAAAGAAGGGTTCCAGAAGCGAAAAAGCCGCCTTGAAACCAGGGCGGCTTGTTCTTTTGGCGCAGTTGCGAAGGTCAACAGCATGAGTTCATTATGCACAACTCGCGTGACAGGGCAATCCTTTGCAATTCTTTGTTGCTAACTGGCGTCAGGGCTGTTTCAGGCAGCCTTTTTGAGCGCCTTGACGGCCTTGAGCACGTCGTCCACGTGGCCGGGCACCTTCAGGCCGCGCCACTCTTCTTTCAGCTGACCGTYGGCGCCCACCAGGAAGGTACTGCGCTCGATGCCCTTGACCTTCTTGCCGTACATGATCTTGTTTTTGACCACACCGAACATGTGGCACATTTTTTCTTCGGTGTCCGCAATCAGTTCGAACGGGAGTTCAAGCTTGGACTTGAACTCGTCGTGGGACTTCATATTGTCGCGGGACACGCCGAACACGGTTGCGCCGGCCTTGACGAAGTCCTTATAGCGGTCACGGAACTGCATGGCTTCCGTGGTGCAACCCGGTGTGTTGTCCTTGGGATAGAAGTACAGCACAACGACTTTGCCGAGGTGGGATGTGTTGGAAACCTTGATGCCGCTTGTGGCGATCGCTTCAAATTCGGGGAGTGGTTTATTGACGACGACTGCCATACTGAGTAGACCCTGACGAAAGTAGTTGTAATTAGCCGCGCCTTTTGGCAACCGGCCCGGGACGTGAGTCCTGGATGTGGTGCCAAGTGCAACCCTAGATTTTACCCTGAAAGAGAGGGCATTTCAGCCTTCTGTTCCTTCTGTTTCAATCAGCAGKGCAGCAATTACCTGCCGGCCTTCTCCCGCGAGGATGTTGTAGGTGCGGCATGCCGCCAATGTGTCCATGGTCTCAATGCCGATGCGGCGCTCCATCAGCGTGCGCAGGAAGGCCGGAGGCGGAAAGCGCAACCGGGAGCCGCTGCCAAAAATCACGAGTTCAGGCTGCGTCGCGGAAAGCAGGGTGAAATGCTCTGCCGTGAGTTGCTCAAAACGCGTGCAGTTCCAGTCAAACTTCTCGCCCCTTGAGCCAATCACGATGCTGTGTTCGATTTTCTCCGCGACACCATTGCTTCCCAGGCCGACCCAGCCTGGACCGTAGCCAAGGATGGACTGAACATCGAGACGGTCTGGCTGAAGTTTCATACGGGATTATTTGGGCGTTTCGATGGTGCGGAGGGCGCCGATGCACGGGGCGGTTTGACGGGTTTTAGAGGCGAAAACCCTCTTTTATGTGGTCAAATTATAGATTCCGCCCGAATTTCCCGCCGCAGTGCTGACGCTTCTTCCCCGTTGCCAGCATGGTGGGCCTCGAGGCCTTGCCCACATACCGATAAAACCGCATGAAACCGATCACCAAATCTGCCAAGCTGGCCAATGTCCTTTATGACATCCGCGGTCCGATCATGGATGCCGCCAAGCAGATGGAAGAAGAAGGCCAAAAGCTCATCAAGCTCAATATTGGTAATCTGGCGGTGTTTGGTTTTGATGCGCCCGAAGAAGTCCAGCAGGACATGATCCGCAACCTGCCTGCCTCGGCCGGTTATTCGGACAGCAAGGGCATTTTCGCGGCGCGCAAGGCCGTGATGCACGAAACCCAGAAGCAGGGCATCAAGGGCGTGACGCTGGACGACATTTACCTCGGTAACGGCGCGAGCGAACTGATCTCGATGGCCACCAACGCATTGCTCGACGACGGCGACGAGCTGCTGCTGCCRGCGCCAGACTACCCGCTGTGGACGGCTTCCACCAGCCTCTCGGGCGGCACGCCGGTGCATTACCGGTGTGATGAAAGCAATGGCTGGATGCCCAATCTGGATGATATCCGCGCCAGGATCACGCCAAAGACCAAGGCCATCGCGGTCATCAACCCCAACAACCCGACGGGCGCGCTGTATTCAGACGACCTCCTCAAGGGCATCGTTGCCATTGCACGCGAGCACGGCCTGGTCATTCTCGCGGACGAGGTTTATGACAAGGTGCTGTACGACGGTGTGAAGCACACGGCCATCGCCAGCCTGTCGACTGACGTGCTCACGGTGACCTTCAATTCGCTTTCCAAGAGCTACCGCTCATGTGGCTACCGCGCCGGCTGGATGGTGGTGTCCGGCCCCAAGAAGCAGGCGCAGGACTACATCGAAGGCCTGAACATGCTGGCCAACATGAAACTGTGCTCCAACGTGCCCGGCCAGTGGGCCATCCAGACTGCGCTGGGCGGCTACCAGAGCATCAACGACCTGACCTGCGAAGGCGGGCGCTTGCGCCGCCAGCGCGACCTGGCCTATGAGCTGATCACCGCCATTCCGGGCGTGAGCTGCGTCAAGCCCAGCGCTGCGCTCTACATGTTTCCCCGTCTCGATCCCAAGGTCTACCCAATCAAGGACGATCGCCAGTTTTTCCTGGAGC
>NZ_JBFUAZ010000568.1:0-2773 GCF_056406035.1 Polaromonas sp. P1_E1_2
CTACACTCCTGCACGCTTCTATTTTTTTAAAACACCTCACTGGAAATGCTACGAGAAAGCCTCGCAATCAGGCGTTTGAGCGGACGGCCTGCGAGGCGGATGATGACTTGAAGAGCCTTGCGGGTCAAGCCGCTGATGGAATGCCCGCTTGATAGAAAGATCAGGCCGCATCTGCAAGCCGTGACTGCATGAGTTCGAGCGCCAGGTATTTGGTCCCAGGAACAGGATTGAAGGTGACGGGCGCCGCCGGCAGAAATCCTAGCGTTTCATAGACATGCTGTGCGGCAGAAAACTCAGGCAAGACATCGAGGCAGATGCGGGAGTAGCCCGCGGCCCGCGCTTCATCGAGGATGCGCTCGATGAGCCGGCGGCCAAGGCTTTCGCCTCTCGCATCCGGCCGCACGTAGACGCGCTTCATTTCGCAGGTGGTTCCGTCAACGCGGCGAAGCGCGGCACAGCCAACGACAGTTGCACCCTTCCATGCGAGAAGCAGGCGGCCTTCGGGCGCGGCGTACTTTCCGGGTAACGCAGCGAATTCCGCTTCGTAATTCTGGAAGGCCAGGCTCACGCTGGGGCTGGCGACGTACTCCCGAAGGATGGAGACGACATGCTCAAGGTCATCGGGGAAGGTTGCGGGCTTGATATCGGTCATCGCGAAAGCGTACCGCATCTCGCGCCGAAGCACACGCTTCCAGGCAATTCCCGATGGGAGTTCAGGTGTCGCGGGTTCGGTGTATCAACTCAGCCTTGTCTTTCACCAGATTTGCCGGGCGCCCCGTTTCAAGAAAAACCTTCAGGTCGCACAAGACAATGCTGAACCCTTCGGTGGCGTTAACCACCTGCTCCATGGCGCCCTCGCCCTGAAAGCCCCGGACTTCAACACTGAAAACGGTGAAATCTTTCTGTTCGGCGAGAAAATTCATATCGACGTCCAGCCCGCCTTCCAGCCAGGAGAACGCAATGCGGCGCGGCGCATCGAATGCAGTGACGCGCACACGCTCAGTGGCGCCGGGAACCATAAATTGCCACTCAACTTGAGCACCTTGAGCGAGCGGACCGGCGGTACTTTTCAGCCAGAACTTTGTGATGAGATCAGGTTGGACAAACGCGCTGAAAACCTCCGCTGCGGGGCGTCGAATGGGCATCTTCGCCCCGGCAACCAACTCAGCCATGGGAGCCTCCTTCAATGACTACGCGAGGTGCGCGGATGAGCAGTCTACGCCGCACTTATGGCCGGGCGGTCTTCAATGCTTAACGAAATGTATGCAGCCACATCTGCGGCATAAGCTGGCGTTTGCAATCTACTGTCACGACCAGATAAGGCACCCAGCAGCCACTCGACTTTGACCACCATGAGATTCGATCGCGCTGGCCAATTCCTGTCAGCCTGCTGGACGCGCGCCCCATCTGAATCGCTATCAATTCAATAGCTGCTTGCGCCTGTCTCTACTGGGCTGAGTTCACTTTTGATGCTTGAAAAAAACTTAAAGAGGCTTTTGGAGCACCTGGAAGTTGTTTCGGGCGCTCACAAGCAGCCTGAAGGCATTCGGGCAATTTCGGGGCCATTTTTATCCATGAAATGGGATTCCAGGCCAATAGGGACGAGCGCAACCAGCTATCAAAAAAGGAGCATTACTGCACCACGCCACGCACCATCAAGGTTGGCCGAAAGCCCGGGCGGCCCAAGGCGGTATATGGTTACAGAAGGCATGGACACCTTCCGAGAAACTGCCAAAGCCAACCCCATGGTTCTGCGCAAGAAGCGCCAGGCTCTGTGATGAGAAAAGGCTGATATGCCCATTGCGCGGCGAGGCGTACCACCAGGTCAGCTGCTCGCCGGTCTTGATATGGCCGTCAGACAACAGCGTCGAGAACATGATCAAGCCATCCGGTGACATTAGCTTCTTGAGGTCAGACATCAATGCCCAAACGTCCGGAACATGTTCAAACACCTCATATGCGGTGATCAGGTCGAACTTACCCAGTGTCTCAACGCTGAGGTTTCTGTCCACAAAAGGGTCATATGACGTGGATTGCCAATGGGCTTCCCGCATCAACCTGGCCAGGCCGCCATTGCCGCCACCATAGTCGAGGTGCCTCAGGTTGGGGGCCAGATCGCCAAATCTTTCACGCAGGAGGGCTGCGTTTGCTTCTGCCCGGGCTTGTACGTAATGGGGATCGACAACAACGTACTGGTCGTTGTAGATTTTTTCCTCAAATTCTTGCAGACTCCACGCGCAAATCTCCGGCGCGAAACAAAAAGCACAGCTCTGGCAGACCGCATAGGCTACAGGCACGCCGGAAACACCCAAGGGGGCCGAGTTGCATGACTTGTTGAAGTCGACGGGATCAAGCAGTGTGCAATCGGCACTGCAGACCGGGCAAACCGTTTTGTCTGTCGTCATGGTTTTACGCTCATCGCGAGGCGGGAAAGTGGTCTCGCCGCCCTGAGCGGTTGGAGGAATCAGAAAGCTGTTAGTTTCCCACAACCGGCTCGATGGTGATCTCCACCGTCATCGACTCTTCCCCACCGCCCTGCCGCACACCCTTGATGGGTGGGCAGGCGTTGTAGTCCGTCCCCATGGCCAGGCGCACGTGGCGCTGGTCGATCAAGCAGCTGTGGGTGACGTCAATGCTGACCCAGCGTCGGGTGGCCACGTCGAGGCACACGTCACACCATGCGTGGCTGGCGAGGTCGGGCTCGTTGGCGGCGTAGAAGTAGCCGCTGACATAGCGCGCCGGGTAGCCCAGGCTGCGGCAGATGGCGACCATG
>NZ_JBFUAZ010000569.1:0-2758 GCF_056406035.1 Polaromonas sp. P1_E1_2
GCATCGAGCAGGCGGTCGCGGTTTTTGCCTTCGATATTGAGTTGGTAGGTTTTTTTCATGAGTACTTCTGGTCTAAGGAGCGGCGCATTGCGGCCACGGTGTACTACCGATTATCGGGCCGTGGCCGCGCAAGCCGAAAAGTCATGGGCAAAAGCGGCGTCACCAGCAACAATCTGCGCGGCACGGCGTTTGCATGGGTACCCATGTCAGCTTGTTCAACCCCACGTCCCTCACCTGGCAGGGGCACAAGGAGATTCCGATGATCTATGGTTTGACCTACCTCGGTGTGATCCACACCGCCATCAGCCTGGTGGCCGTTGCGGCTGCCGTGATCGCCTTCTTTCGCGACAAGGAAATCATTGCCGCGTCCACACTGGGCAAGGTCTATATCTGGACCACGGTGCTCACCTGCCTCACGGGCTTTGGCATCTTCCAGCATGGCGGTTTCGGCAAACCGCATGCGCTGGGCATCATCACCTTGCTGGTGCTGGGCATTGCCTGGGTGGCGGGCACCACCAAGGTGCTGGGCCGTGCCTCGCCGTATGTGGAGACGCTGGGCTATTCGATGACCTTTTTATTCCACATGATTCCGGCCATCACCGAGACTTCGACGCGCCTGCCATTGGGTGCGCCACTGCTGCCCAACGCCGATGCGCCCGAACTCAAGGCCGCCACGGGTGTGCTTTTGCTGCTGTACATCATTGGGGCGGCGCTGCAGGTGCGGCGCATACGCGCGCGCCATGCGGCGCTTGACGTCGCGGCTGTGCCGGGGTCTGCTGCTGCCAGTTAATGGGTAAGGGGCGACAAATTCAGCCGGGCCAGACGACCAGCAAATAGCGGCAGGCGCTGCGCCCCAGGGTTTTAAAGGCCACGGGGCGGTCAACGCCGAAGTCCAGGCAGTCGCCGGGCTCAAGCTTGAAAACTTCGTCGCCATATTCCACGCGCAAGCCGCCTTCGACCAGCCAGAGGCGCTGCCGATACGGCTGGCCGCTCCATCGCGGGTAAGCCACCCTGGCCGACCGCGGCAGCTCGACTTCCACCATCTCGACGCCCTGGTCGGGCCCGCGCTCTGCCACCTGGCGCCGCAGGTAGCCGGCTTCCGGGTCGCGCCACACCGCCTGCCCTGCCTTCTTCCGCAGCCTGCGGCCTGCCTCTTCTTCCTTGTCTTCGGTGAGCAGCTGCGCCAGCGGCACACCCAGGCCGGCTGCGAGCCGGCCGAGGATCATGGCGGTCGGGCTGCTTTCGACGCGCTCCACCCTGGAGATCATGGCTTTGCTGACGCCCGACACCTCGGCCAGTTGCGCCAGGCTCAGGCCCTGGGCCTGGCGCAATGCCAGCAGCCGCGACGCGATCAGGGCATCAATCGTCATGGGGTGTCCTTCAGAAAAAGCATTCGTCTATCATAAGGGACAAATAATCTCTTATAGTAGACAAATCATTCTCCCTTTCAAAAGGAATCCCCATGCACCTCGTCGAATGCACCGAAGAGCGCCATGCCGGCCAGATCCTGGCCATTTTTAACGAGGCGATCGTCAACTCGACGGCGCTGTACGACTACAAACCACGCGCACCCGAAAGCATGGTGACCTGGTTTGCCACCAAACGTGCCAACGGTTTTCCGGTAGTCGGGATGGAAGACGACAGCGGCAAGCTGCTGGGTTTTGCGAGCTACGGCACCTTCCGCGCATTTCCGGCGTACAAGTACACGGTCGAGCATTCGGTCTATGTGGAGAAAGACAGCCGCGGCCTGGGCCTGGGGCGCAAGCTGCTGGAGGCGATTGTGGCCAGGGCTGAAGTGCAAGGCATGCACGTTCTGGTCGGCGCGATTGACCTGGACAACGCTGTGAGCATTGCACTTCACAAGCGCCTGGGCTTTGAGCACAGCGGCACGATCAAACAGGCGGCTTTCAAGTTTGGCCGCTGGCTGGACCTGGCGTTTTTGCAGAAGACGCTGGCGACGCCGCTGCAACCGGTGGACGGTTAGGTCTGTTAGCTGGTCAACACTTTGTCGATGGCCTCATGCAAATGCTGCAGGCCAAACGACACATCACAAAACACGCCGTTGACATAAAACGCCGGCGTTGAGCGCACGCCCAGGTGGCGGCCGCTTTGCATGTGCTCCTGCACGCGCTGCAGGTAGACATGGTCGTTCATTTCGTTCTGGTAGCGGGCCATGTCCAGGCCGGCCTGGGCGGCATAGTCGAGCAGGTGCTTGTCCTTGAGGTGATGCTGGTTGGTAAACAGCAACTCGTACATGGGCCAGAACTTGTGTTGTGCGCCGGCGGCTTCCGCCGCTTCGGCGGCCAGTTCGGCATGGGGGTGCACTTCGCGCAACGGAAAGTGCCGGAAGACAAAACGCAGCTGGCGCCCGAAGTGCGGAAGCATCACCTTCAGGGCGCCGTAGGCCTGAAAGCAGGACGGGCATTCGAAGTCGCCGTATTCCACGACAGTGACCGGGGCCGACGCCGGGCCATGGATATGGTCGATGGCGTCGTCGGGTTCAAGAAACGGGTCGGGTTGGGACGAATCGGCCATGAGAATCACCTTTTAGCTGTGTGTTCAGACGTTAAAAACGTCTTCAGCACAGTATGCGCCCGGGTGTGCGCGGTGATCAAGGAGCCGTACGGCCCCATCGGCGTCGATGGGTAGCCGTGGATGGCCGTGAATAGCCAGGTAGAGGCCGGCGACGCCGGCCTCGTGGTTCAGCTTCAGGCCTGGTTGGCGGCGTTTTCGAGGGCTTCGTCGAGTGCCTTGCACG
>NZ_JBFUAZ010000570.1:0-2750 GCF_056406035.1 Polaromonas sp. P1_E1_2
CTGTACCGATAGGGCAATCCATCGCCTCTGAAATCTCTTCGTAGCTCAGCCCTTCTATTTCGCGTAGGGTAATGGCCTGGCGAAGCTCCTCAGGCAAGGCTTCCATGGCGGCATTGATGATTTCCGCAATTTCCTTGGTGGCCAGCACGGCTTCCGGCGTTTCCGAGCTTGTTAGTTCGTTTTCAAGCGGGGAAGTTTCATCGCTTTCATCGCTTTGGCCCGATTTAAAGGAGTTTTCAGAGACGGTTGGATCCCGTTTAAGGTCCATCAGGGCCTTTTTGGCGGTATTCACCGCAATCCGGTAAAGCCATGTGTAGAACTGGGCCTCGCCCCTGAACTGCGCCAGGGCCCTGTAGGCGCGGATGAACGTTTCCTGGGCGATATCTTCCACCAGGTCCACATCGCGCACCATACGGCCTATCAGACGCTGGATGCGCCGCTGGTATTTGATGACCAGCAGCTCATATGCCTTCTGGTCGCCTGCAACGGTGCGCTCCACCAGCATGGCATCGCTGTCGGTTGCTTTTTCCAGTTGAGGCGGAGGCAGGTCAGCGCTCATGGGTTTTGTGACGTGACTTCAACTGGGCGCATAGACCCCGATACTGCCACAGCCGGCACGGGTTCTGCAGGCCGAAAATCGTGCGGCGATAAGGTGGAAGATGACTTGTGCGGCGAGTAGACCGCCCGGCGCAGGTCCAGCCATCGCTCCGGCATGACGCCGCGCTCCACCCAGAGCCACAGCCGTGCGTGAGCAGAATTTTCAAGCCGAAGCAGTAAGTAGTGTTGAAGATCGGCAAGGACTGAAAGCTCATATTCGGCGACGCCCGCCTGATAACCCGGGCTCTCCCAGCGCCACACTTCGCCATCCCATGCCAAGTGGCCCGCCGGAGAGTTTCGCCAACCAATATGTGCTGCCACACCAGCGCCCAAAGCGGCAGTAAGTGCCAGGCCGATGCGCCAATCCAGCTGACGGTTTCCGTTGAAATACCAGAGCATCGCTAAAAGCAGCCCGGACAGCCATAAACCCAACAAAAGAGTACCCAGAAAACGCGAACGCCCCAGCGGATAAACAACCGGCGGGGCGTTGTGCAGGCTCAAGGCAGGCTGTTGGACGTGCGTGAGCCGGGAAATCAGGCGCGCTTGAAGACCAGCGTACCGTTGGTGCCGCCGAACCCGAAATTGTTTTTGACGGCAACCTCGATTTTTGCGTCACGCGCGGTATTGGCACAGTAGTCCAGGTCGCACTCGGGATCCTGGTTGAAGATATTGATGGTCGGCGGTATTTTCTGGTGATACAGCGAAAGCACCGTAAACACCGACTCAATGCCGCCGGCGCCGCCCAAAAGGTGACCCGTCATGGATTTGGTCGAGCTGACCACCATGTTTTTAGCGTGACTGCCGAACGCCGCCTTGACGGCGTTTGTCTCGTTCAGGTCGCCCAGCGGCGTGGACGTGCCATGCGCGTTGAGGTACTGGACTTCGTCGGCATTGACACCTGCGTTCTTCAACGCCATGACCATGGAGCGACGCGGTCCGTCGACATCGGGCGCTGTCATGTGATATGCGTCTGCGCTCATGCCGAACCCGGTCAGTTCAGCATAAATTCTGGCGCCCCGTGCTTTGGCATGCTCGTACTCTTCGAGAACCAGCACACCGCCGCCTTCGCCCAGCACAAAACCATCACGGTCCTTGTCCCAGGGGCGAGATGCTGTTTTCGGGTCTTCGTTGCGGGTGGACAGGGCACGCGCTGCGGCAAAGCCGCCTACGCCCAGCGGAGAGACGCAGGACTCAGCGCCACCGGCCACCATCACGTCGCAATCACCATATTCAATCATGCGCGCCGACAGGCCGATGGCATGAAGTCCCGTCGTACAGGCCGTTACGACCGCGACATTGGGGCCTTTAAAGCCGAATTTGATGGATACATGCCCGGAAATCATGTTGATGATCGAGGCAGGTACAAAAAACGGAGACACCCGGCGCGGGCCGCGATTGACCAGCTCGGAATGCATTTGCTCGATCATCGGCAAACCGCCTATGCCCGAACCGATATTGCAGCCAATGCGGGTCGCCAGTTCGCCGTCGAGCGCCTCGCCTGTCGGCAAGCCGCTGTCGGCCACCGCCTGGAAAGCTGCAGCCAGACCCAGATGAATGAAGCGATCCATGTGCCGCGCTTCTTTTTCGGGAATGTAATCCGCGATATTGAAGCCTTTGACCTCACCAGCAAATTTGCAGGCAAAGTTGCTTGCATCAAACTGCGTGATCAGATCAATTCCGGGCACACCGGCAATCAGATTGGCCCAGGATTCAGCCACGGTATTACCTACCGGGCTGACACAACCCAGACCTGTCACGACGACACGACGACGGCTCATTCAAAAATCCTGAGAAGAACCCGAAAAGCCCTGGAATGACTTTTCAGGCTTGATGACGGCGGAAGCAGGCGAAAGCCTTGCCTCAAGCCTTTTGATGGGTGTTTGCGTAGTCAATCGCGTTCTGGACGGTGGTGATCTTCTCGGCGTCTTCGTCGGGAATCTCAATGCCGAACTCGTCTTCCAGAGCCATAACCAGTTCTACGGTGTCAAGGGAGTCAGCGCCCAGATCGGCCACAAAGGCTTTTTCGCTGGTGACCTGGCCTTCTTCCACGCCGAGTTGTTCGGCAATGATTTTCTTAACACGTGCTTCGATATCGCTCATAGTTCCCTCTGAGGGTTGTAAATTAATCCGTGATTTTACCGCGTTAGAGTCGT
>NZ_JBFUAZ010000571.1:0-2741 GCF_056406035.1 Polaromonas sp. P1_E1_2
GCATCCTGCAGCGTCGCAAAGCTCGCCTTGCCCATCACGCGCTTGAGCATCATGCGGCCTGCGACATGAACCTTGATCGCCAGCGGCTCGAGTTCCTCGTTGGTCTTGTCGCTGTACTTTTCGAAAACCTCTGCCGCCCGGTGCGTCGGCTTGACGTCGTTGGGGAAGGCGACGCCCCGGCCTTCGGCCTGCCGTTGGCGCATGGCCTTGAGCTTTTCGCGGCGTTCGGCGATCAGCTGGTTCTCGTCTTGGGCAGGGGGCACGGTGTTGTTATCGGACATGGTCAGAAGGTGTGAAAACGATCGGGGGCGCTGCCAAAGCCGGTTTGCAGCTGTTGCGGACAAAGCGCCAAACCGTTGATTTTAGTTTTTTAAGTGGCTGGTTTCCCCATTCAGGGCCGGCTGCCCCTATTTAAGCCTTGATAATCCCGCCTATGTACCTGCGCGCCGGCGTTTTTTCCCTGGGTTTGCTCATGGCCAGCCGCCTGCTCGGCCTCCTGCGGGAATCGGCCCAGGCCGCTGCTTTTGGCGCCACCGGACTTGGCGATGCGGTGATTGTGATGTTCACCCTGCCGGACTTGCTGGTCGGCATATTGTTCAGCGGCGCCCTGGGTTACGTGTTGTTGCCGGAATGGGCGCGCCAAACGCCTGCGCAACAGGATGCCAGCCAGAAAAAAGTCGCACGGGCGCTGCTCGGCACTGGTCTTGTACTGGCTTTGCTGATCTGGTTACTTCGGGGTGCGCTGTCCCATGCGCTTGCACCTGGCCTGCGCGGCGAAATGGCCATCCTTGGCCGTGACTCGCTGGCCTGGAGCGCCGCCGTGCTGCCGCTGGCCATGCTGGCCGCGCTCTGGGTAACGCGATTGCAGCATGAACGGGATTTCGTAGGCATGTACAGCGGCAATCTTGTGGTCAACCTGCTGCTGGTTCTTGCGCTGTTCCTGGCGCCGCAAAACAGCGGAGATCGAACTGTCTTTATCCTGGGCTGCTTCCTTGTGCTGGCGATGGTCGCGCGCCTCGGCTGGCTGGCCTGGCGGCTTCCGCAGGCTGCGCCGACTGGTCCGGCGGCGATGGCTATGCCGGCCCCGCCTGCTGCGGGCATATGGATCTGGGCCGGCCTGTCTTCGGGCCTGCTGCTGCTGTTGCCCCTGATGGGGCGCAGCCTGGCGTCCCAGGCCGGGGAGGGGGCCCTCGCAGACTTTAATTACGCCTGGAAGCTGGTGGAGTTGCCGCTGGTGCTCGCGGTGCAGCTCGTGGCCAGTCTGGCTTTTCCGGCAATCACCCGCACCGAAGTAGGCTCTGCGGAACGCGACAGGGCTTTGCAAATTGCCTTTCTCCTGGCCTGGACCCTGGCTTGCGCAGCGATCGCCGTGGTGGGCAGCTTTTCGCTGCCGCTTGCCCAACTGCTGTTTGGCTGGGGCCGCATGGATGCCGGGCATCTGGAAGTTATTGCGCGCTGGGGGGCCATCGGTATCTGGTCACTGCTGCCACAGGCTTTGATCGCCGTATTGCTGACAGTCATGGCTGCATCGGGGCATATGCACCGCGCAGTCTGGGCTTATGTCGCCGGCCTGACTGCGCTCGCCGTTGCAGCTTGGTCCGGGCTTGCCGGAGGCGCGCTTGTGATGGGGGCGCTCAATGCCGTACTGGCGGGCATCACACTCGCCATGTTATTTACCGAGCGCGAGCAGCTTCACCGGGCGCTGCCGTGGCGTGCCATGCTTGCCCCGTTGGCCGCTTGCCTGCTTCTGGTCGTGGCCAGTCGCTGGTTTGGCCGCTGGAATTTTCTGCCCAGCGCGCTGGCAGCCAGCTTTTTTGCGGTAGTGGTGCTGGCCAGCGCGCTGCTGGCCAGCCCTTTGCTGCGCAGTTTTCTGGGCCGCCAGCCGTTGGCCGTGCCGCAGGCCGGCGGGCAATAATGGCTTATTCCTCTTTCGTTCCATGATTGACTTACTGACCATTACCAACCAGCCGGAGCTGGCGAAACGCTGTGACCGGATGCCGGCCATGCGGCTGTTTGTGGACCTTGAACGCAATGGCAAGGCCGAGCGCCAGGCCGGGCGCAACACTTTCATCAGTACGCACCAGATTGACGATGTGGGCCGTGTCAAGGCAGTTTTACGGCATTCGCGTCTCATGGTTCGCGTCAATCCATACCGGCTCGATCAGCCGGCTGCAGCCCGTGCGGAGGTCGATGCTGTGCTTGCGCAAGGGGCCGACCTGCTGATGCTTCCGATGTTTTCGACCGCGCAGGAATTGCGGAGCTTCTGCGAAATCGTCGATGGCCGTGTGCCGGTAGTGCCCCTGCTCGAAACCGTGGGTGCGCTCGAATCGCTCGAGCAATGGCTGGACACGCCGGGGCTTGGAGAGGTCTTCGTCGGCCTGAATGACCTGCACTTGGCGATGGGCTGCCGCTTCATGTTCGAGCCGTTGGCCCAGGGCCATGTTGACCGCGTAGCGGCAGCGGCAAGGCGGCGGGGTTTACCGATGGGCTTTGGCGGGATCGCCCGCGCAGACGAGGGCTCACTTCCCGGCCGCGATGTTATGGGTGAGCATTTGCGCCTGGGTTCGCAGGCGGTGATTCTTTCGCGGACTTTCAACAGACCCGATGCCGATATGCCGTTTGAGGCGGCCGTGGCTGAATTGCGGAAGTTTGAGGAAGCGCTGGCGCAGCGCACACCGGACCAGCAGGAGGCCGACCGGCTTCGTGTCGCTGCCGTCATTCTGCAGGTAGCAGAACAAGTG
>NZ_JBFUAZ010000572.1:0-2729 GCF_056406035.1 Polaromonas sp. P1_E1_2
TCACGAGGTTGCACAGGGCGAAGAAATAGAGAATGGGCGGCATGGCAGTCATGGGCAGCAGGAATCCGGTGGGCAGATCAGGGCGTAGGCATGGTTGTGGGCGAGCGGTTGGGCAACAAATTGGCCTTCAGTCCAACCGGAGTCAGCGCAAGCAGCTATCAAATTGAGAGCGAAAAAAAGACGTCCCCGCTATTGTGCGGGAACTCACCCAACCCTGCCGGAGCGGGGGAAAGGCGGCCTGGCGCGGCCCCGTCAGGTTTGCGGGATCCAGGGCCCGCTGGCGGGCAGGGTTGATGTGCTTTGCAGCACTTCCAGGTCTACCGGCTGCGGCGCGTTGTCGCCCGCACCCTGGATTTTCACGATGTCCTGCGGGCAGGCGGAAAACGCGACAAAGCAGTCCATCTCGGCGCGCAGCGTGATTGAGTCACCGGCCTTCGTCACGGTGGGCAGGGTTTTGAGTGTGATGCCGTCGGGCTGCACCCGGATGTTCATGAAGATGTTGAACGAAGCGAGGATGGCGCGTGGCGGCGTCAGGCCAAGCTCGAACATGCCTTCAAACATGTTGTCGCAGCAGTTGCGGTGGTAGCCCTTGACACCCAACAGTTCATAGCGGCGGCGGTCGCAGGCGGCCATGAAGGTGTCGTGTACGCCGGGCGTGCTGTCTTCCACCACGGTGAGGATGGGGTGGCGCTGGTTAGTGACGAAAGAGTCGCCGACGACAGGATTCAGGTGCTGGTTCCACACGCGGGTGGTTTCCATGCACATGAATTCGTTCAGGTCGTAGGCATTGAACGCCCAGCAATCGACCACCTGCGTGCCGTGGGTGTTGATGACCTTCACGGCTTGCCCGGCCTGCAGGCGCAGCGCCTTGCCGTGGCCGGCAGGGATGTGCAGGGCGCCGGGCGTCATGGATTCCCCAGGTTACTGGATCATCCCGAGGAACTGCTTCAGCTCGGCGGTTTGCGGATTCGAAAACACTTCGTCGGGCGGCCCGATCTCATGCACGCGGCCCTGGTGCATGAAGACCACTCGGTCGCAGACCTTGCGGGCGAAGTTCATCTCGTGCGTCACCATCAGCAGCGTCATGCCTTCGGCGGCGAGGCTTTCCACGACCTGCAGCACTTCACCGACGAGTTCAGGGTCCAGCGCCGAGGTGATCTCGTCGCACAGCAGCACCGAAGGCTGCATGGCCAGTGCGCGCGCGATCGCCACGCGCTGTTGCTGCCCGCCTGAAAGCTGGTCGGGCCAGGACTCGAATTTTTCGGCCAGGCCCACGCGTTGCAGCAGCGCACGCGCGTGTTTTTCTGCGGGGGCACCGGCCGTCTTCTTGACCAGCGTCGGTGCCAGCATGATGTTTTTGCCAACGGTCAGGTGCGGGAAGAGGTTAAAGCTCTGGAAGATCATGCCGACATGCTGGCGCAGCTCGCGCATGACCTGCGGACTGTCGTGCAACAGGTGCTTGCCGTCCACGCGCAGCGTGCCGCTCTGAAAGACTTCCAACCCGTTGATGCAGCGCAGCAGCGTGCTTTTTCCCGAGCCGCTTTTGCCGATGATGGCGATCACTTCGCCGGCCTTGACTTCCAGATCAATGCCCTTCAAAACCTCGTTGGCTCCGAAGCTTTTGCGAAGTTGATTGATCTCGACAAGAGTCCTGTCGGACGAAGTTGTTGCGGGGGATGATGCGACGTTAGCGTCCATTTCTGGCTTTCCTCTCAAGCTTGCGGGCATACAGGGACACGGGGAAACACAGCGCGAAGTACATCAGCGCGACGCAGCTGTACACCACAAAGGGTTTGAAGGTGGCGTTGGTGATCATGGTGCCGGCCTTGGTCAGTTCGATAAAACCAATCACCGAGGCCAGCGCCGTGCCCTTGATGACCTGCACCAGAAAGCCCACGGTGGGCGGCACGGCAATGCGCACAGCTTGCGGCAGCACGATGTACTTGAGTTGCTCGCCGAAGTTGAGCGCCAGGCTTTGCGCGGCTTCCCACTGGCCCTTGGGAATAGCGTCGACGCAGCCGCGCCAGATTTCGGCGAGGTAAGCACTGGTGTAGAGCGTGAGTGCTACCGCAGCCGCCACCCAGGCCGGCACGTTGATGCCGAAGAGYGCCAGGCCGAAGTAGGCCAAAAAAAGCTGCATCAGCAAAGGCGTTCCCTGGAACAGCAGCACATAGCCGTCCAGTGCGCGGCGCGTGAAGAGGGCCGCCTTCTGCGCGCCCGGCACTGCGCGGGTGGCTGACAGCCGGCCCACCAGCAGCAACATACCGACGATGCCGCCCCCTATGAAGGCGACGAGTGAAAGTACAACGGTCCAGCGCGCCGCGAGCAGCAGGTTGCGGAAGATGTCCCAGACTGAGAATTCAATCACGGCGATTCCTTTTGAGCGCTGGATTCTTGACGCCAGCAGGGGCCGCGGAACCGGCTTTGCCGGGCCGCAGGCGCAGCGCCCCCTCGGGGGGCAGAGAGCTACACGAAGTGAGCGAACGTGGGGGCATAGTCAGCGACCAAAAAGGAACTTCGGACCCATCCAGTTGAGGAGCTTGCGCACCGCAACGGAGAGCACCAAATAGATCAGTGTGGCGATGATGAAGGCCTCAAACGCCCGGAAGTTGCGGCCCTGGATCAGGTTGGCGGCGTAAGAGAGTTCCTGCGTCGAGATTTGCCCGCACACTGCRGAGCCCAGCATCACGATGATGATCTGGCTCACCATGGCGGGCCAGACCTTCTTG
>NZ_JBFUAZ010000573.1:0-2728 GCF_056406035.1 Polaromonas sp. P1_E1_2
GGTCAGGGTTCTGTCGAGCTTGATCATGTAGCGACCGGGTAAGTTTATGGTTGCGCCCGCAACTATAAACCGATCCGGTTGCGCCCGCAACCATCTATAAAGGCCGGCCCGGGGGCCTCTTCAGAAGGCCCTAGTTACGCACCATCGTCATCTGGCCACGCACTTCCCCTGCGGGATAAGCGGCCGTGTGGATGTTGGCATACCAGCGGCCCGCCATCAGGTCGGCGGCCTGGGCCGCCGTCAGTGTGGCGCTGCCGTCCATAGGGGTACGGAGGGGGCTGGCCCACCCCAAAGCAACACCGGCGTTGGCGCCAATGGCGGCCGGGCCGTGAAAGTGTCCCGCAGTCGCCGGGCCGGTCAGACGGGTGTAATTGACTTTCCAGCGCAGCAGGTTGGTACTGGTATCGAAAACGGCATCGACCGAGCCGCTACCGGTGCTGGCATTGGCGGGCACCTCATTGGCGCCGCGAAGCTGTGTGGTGAAGGCGACCAGGGGGGATTGCTTGTTCATCACGCCGCAGCCCGTGATGGCGGCAGCGGCTACGGCCATCGCGGCAAGGGAAACTCGGGTGGCGGTGCGGCGTGAAAGCATGGGTCAGCTCCTTGAAAAGTTGCAGCCGATTGTGCGTGCTGCACGCTGGTCAAACCCGTAGGACAAACCCCATGCGAACAGTCGGTTCCGGACGACGCCCGTACCCCATCGCACACCGACACGCCTGCCTGCGCGCGGGCTGGAGACTGGCCTGATAGTTGTGGCCTGCATCCTTCCCCAGGCCAGCCCGCAATCCTCAGTAGAAAGACTCACACCATGGCATCGCGCGTTTTATGGAAAGGGGCCATCAGTTTCGGCCTGGTTCACATCCCCGTAGCGCTGCATTCGGCCACCTCGGAGAGCGGCATTGACTTCGACTGGCTGGACAAGCGCAGCATGGACCCTGTGGGTTACAAGCGCGTCAACAAGCGCACGGGCAAAGAAATCACCCGGGAAAACATCGTCAAGGGCGTCGAATACGAAGACGGCCAGTACATCGTGCTGTCGGAAGAAGAGATCAAGTCCGCCTACCCAAAGACCACCCAGACCATTGAAATCGAAAGCTTTGTGCCCAACACGGAGATTCCCTTCGTTTACCTGGAGCGGCCCTACTACATCGCCCCCATCAACAAAGGGCAAAAAGTCTACGCACTGCTGCGCGACACCCTGCTGAAAACCCAACGCGTGGGCATCGCCCGCGTCATCATCCAGACCAAGCAGCACCTTGCCGTTCTGGTGCCTTCAGGCCCGGCACTGATATTGAACCTGCTGCGCTGGGGCGCCGACATCCGCTCGCTGGAAGAACTGGACCTGCCGCCTGTCGGCGCCAAGGCCGCGGGCCTGTCTGACAAGGAACTGGCGATGGCCAAACAGCTGGTGGACGACATGACCGGCAAATGGGACCCGGAGCAGTTCTCCGACTCCTTCAGGGACGACATCATGGCGCTGGTTAAACGCAAGGCGAAAGAAGGCAAACTGGAAAGCGTGGTGCAGCCGGAAGAATCCGACGAACCCGAAGCCCGCTCCGGCGCCAAGATCATTGACCTGACGGAGCTGTTGCAGCGCAGCCTGCGCAAAGGCGGCGGCGATGCCTCCAAAACCAGGGCAGCCGACAAAACCACAGCGAAAACCAGCAAGACTGCAGCCAAAAGCCCGGCGCGCAAAAAACCCGCCGCGAGGGCGCGCGCGCATGCTCCCGCCAAACGGCGCGCCGCCTAGCCCGTTGCTTACCTGCAGGCTGACGACATGGGCGCCCGCGACCTGCTGAAACCCTACCGCGCCAAGCGCGATTTTTCGCGCACACCCGAGCCGGCGCAAGGCGGCACGCGCTCAGACAAGGCGCTGAGTTTCGTGATCCAGAAACACGACGCACGCAACCTGCATTACGACTTCCGCCTGGAACTGCAGGGCACGCTCAAGAGCTGGGCAGTTCCCAAAGGGCCCAGCCTGGATCCGTCCGTCAAGCGCATGGGCATGCATGTGGAAGACCATCCCATTTCCTATGCAGGTTTCGAGGGCAGCATTCCATCGAAGCAATACGGCGCGGGCGACGTGATTGTCTGGGACCGTGGCCTGTGGACGCCGCATGGGGACCCTGTCAAAGGGTTCAAGGATGGAAAACTCAAATTCGAACTGCATGGCGAAAAACTCAAGGGCGGCTGGACGCTGGTGCGAATGCATGGGCGCGGCAACGCCAAGCAGGAGCCGTGGCTGCTGATCAAGGAGCACGACGGCTACGCCCGCCCGGAAACGGAGTTCGACGTACGCGAGGCCCTGCCCAACAGCGTGCTCTCGGGCAAGCCACTGCCACGCGACACCGCGGAAAACTTCGGCAAGGCGGGCGCTTCGGCCGGCGCTGCCGTCAAGAAGGCAGCCGCCACCCGAAAGACCGCCAGGAAGATTGCCAAACAGGAACGCAGAAGCACACCCGCTACTGACATCCCCGAAGGCGCCGTCGCGGCAAAGCTGCCGCAGACACTGGCTCCGCAACTGGCCACCCTGGTCGCACGCCCTCCGGCCGCCCCGCAAGGCTGGGCCTACGAGATCAAGTATGACGGCTACCGCCTGCTGGCCCGCATCGACGGGCCGTCGGTTCGCCTCATCACGCGCAAAGGCAACGACTGGACCAGCAAGCTGCCCAAGTTGGCCAACGCCGTGGCCGCGCTGGAAATTTCCTCAGGCTGGGTGGATGGCGAA
>NZ_JBFUAZ010000574.1:0-2727 GCF_056406035.1 Polaromonas sp. P1_E1_2
CTTCTATATCTCGAACCGCCACACGCTGTCAGCCTTCCTCGGCGAAGACCTGCAAACACCTGAGGCGCTGGCGCAATGGCAGGCCTTCATCATCAGCACCGTGCTGCGCACTGTCATGCTGAATCCTTGAGCTCAACCCGACGCATTTGAAAGACCACCCATGGCAGAAGCGGCATCAAGCGGAAAATCAGGAAAGGTCGTCATCAGGAACATTGGCCTGCTGCTCTCCGGAGACATCGACCAACCTATCCTGGACGCGGACACCATCGTCGTGAACGACGGCCTTATCGTGGCTATCGGAAAGGCCAAGGACTGTGATACAGCGCATGCGCAGACCGTGATTGACGCGCACCAGACTTGCGTGGCACCTGGTTTGATCGATAGCCATGTACATCCGGTTTTCGGCGACTGGACGCCGCGCCAGAACCAGATCGGCTGGATTGACTCCACCATGCACGGCGGTGTCACCACCATGATTTCCGCTGGCGAGGTTCACTTGCCGGGGCGTCCCAAGGACATCGTCGGCCTCAAGGCGCTGGCCATAACCGCGCAACGGGCGTTCGACAACTTCCGCCCAGGCGGCGTCAAGGTACTGGCTGGTGCCCCCATCATCGAAAAAGGCATGACCGAACAGGATTTCAAGGACCTTGCCGACGCCGGTGTAACTTTGCTCGGCGAAGTGGGCCTGGGTTCAGTCAAGGCGGGTTACGAGGCCAAGGAAATGGTGGGCTGGGCGCGAAAGTATGGCATCCAGAGCACCATTCACACCGGCGGCCCTTCCATTCCCGGCTCAGGCCTGATTGACAAGGACGTGGTGCTGGAAGCAGACGCCGATGTCATCGGCCATATCAATGGCGGTCATACGGCACTGTCGGAAGCACATGTTTGCGAACTCTGTGAGAAATCATCACGCGCCATTGAAATTGTCCATAACGGCAATGAAAAAGTCGCCATTGCAGCCGCGCAGGCGGCGCTGCAGCTCAAGTGCCCGCACCGCGTCATCCTGGGTACCGACGGGCCGGCCGGGTCCGGTGTCCAGCCGCTGGGTGTGCTGCGCCTTATCGCCCTCCTTTCCAGTCTGGGCAATATCCCGGCGGAGCTGGTTTTTTGCTTTGCCACGGGCAACACCGCGCGCATTCGTAAACTCAATTGCGGCTTAATAGAAACAGGCCGTGATGCCGATCTGGTCTTCATGGACAAAGCCCAGCACTCAGCGGGGCTCAACCTGCTGGACAGTGTGCAACGCGGGGATATTCCCGGCGTTGGCATGGTGATGATTGACGGCCTGGTTCGCTGCGGCCGCAGCCGTAACACCCCGCCGGCCACGCAGATCCCCAGCATTGTTCCGGCCTGATACGCAGGCGCCTGCAACTTGCCATCGCGTTTTCCCCAGACACGATTGCGTCGAGCTAAACGACGGGCAATCCTCTGACGTCGATCTCAAAGACAGCCGACCGGCTACCTCAACAAATATTCGACCCAAACAAAAAAAGCCGGTTAGCGTTAGCTAACCGGCTATCTGATGGTTTTATTGGTCGGTGTGAAAGGATTCGAACCTTCGACCCCTTGCACCCCATGCAAGTGCGCTACCAGGCTGCGCCACACACCGACAAGCCTTTTATTATAGCGTGCCGAAAATGCTTCTCAGTGCCCGGCGCTGAGGAGATCACGAATTTCAAACAACTCGCGCCGTACCAATTGCAGTCGTTGCTGAGCCGCGCTGCCGCTGGGCAAATCCGCGCCCTCCGGCTCGCTGTCTTCAAAGTCCGAGTGGTCACTGGAATCCTCAAAATCCTCCAGCAGGGACTCACCGCCTTCCAGCACTTCTACGCCGTCAAGCATGACTTCACCGTTACGGCGCTTGTCGCGTTCGGTCTGGACAATTTCCTGAAGCTTGTTGCGTGCGCCGCTGATGGTGAAGCCCTGGTCATAGAGCAAATCACGGATCCGGCGGATCATCAGCACCTCATGGTGCTGGTAGTAGCGGCGGTTGCCACGCCTCTTCATCGGGCGTAGCTGCGTGAACTCTTGCTCCCAATAACGGAGCACGTGAGGTTTGACACCGCACAAATCACTGACTTCACCGATGGTGAAATAGCGTTTCGCGGGAATGGGTGGGAGCGTTTTCTCCAATTAAATCAATGCGCTAAGGAGGAAACCTCCAAATCTACTCTAAGTCGAAACTTAGCGCAAAGAGTTGAGCCGGTTTTTTGGCATGTGTTGTTCCGTCACACAGGTGACATTTAATTACAACCACCTACCCGGATACGTAAATCAAGCGGACAAAGCCACCGGGTTTAGTACTTATTCGGCAACAGTTTCGCCCTGGATCTGGTCTTTGAGCTTGTGGCTGGCATGAAATGTCACCACCCTGCGGGCCTCAATGGGGATGGCTTCGCCGGTTCGCGGGTTGCGGCCAGGGCGTGGGGCTTTGGTGCGAATCTGGAAATTACCAAACCCGGAAATTTTCACATCATTTCCGTCCACCAGGCTGTCCGAGATCAGGTCAAAAAACGCGTCGATCATGTCTTTTGATTCGCGTTTGTTGAGCCCGATCTGTTCAAACAGCAACTCGGCCAGATGCGCCTTTGTCAGCGCCGGGGTTTCCAGGCTTTCTACAGAAAAATCCATGCAACGGTACTCCTGGCGACTTTTATTGTGAGCGCTATTCGTGAAAGGTCAGGCCCGCAAGCGGGCACCCAACTGACCTTGCAGATTGTCGAGCAC
>NZ_JBFUAZ010000575.1:0-2726 GCF_056406035.1 Polaromonas sp. P1_E1_2
TGCGTCTACCAATTTCGCCACCCGCGCGCCTGAAATAAAAACGGGAATCCGAAAAACCTCCGAATCCCCGCTTGAAATCGGTCAACTCTCTATTTTAGCCGTTATCGGGCCCGGTTTTTCGTCCGGAACCGACGGCCAGAGAGAATCAGGCCGGCTGTGGCTTTTCGCCCATGTGTGGCTTAACTTCCAGCTTATCTTCCCGTTTGACACGGAACCACGCTGCATACATGGCAGGCAGGGCCAGCAAGGTCAGCACCGTCGCCACCACCAGGCCGCCCATAATGGCAACCGCCATAGGCCCCCAGAACACGCTGCGCGACAGCGGGATCATGGCCAAAACCGCCGCGGCGGCCGTCAGCACAATCGGCCGAAGCCTGCGCACGGCCGACTCGACGATGGCTTCCCAGGTGGGTACGCCGCGGGCGCGGTCCTGCTCGATCTGGTCGATCAGGATCACCGAGTTGCGGATGATCATGCCGAACAGCGCAATCACGCCCAGCAGCGCGACGAAACCAAACGGCCGGTTCAACAACAGCAGAGCTCCGGCCACACCTGCGATGCCCATGAAGCCCGTCAAAAAGGCGAGGATCGAACGGCTGAAGCTGTGCAGTTGCAGCATCAACAGGGTGAGCACGATAAACAGTGCGACCGGCAAGCCCGCCACAATTGAGGAGGATCCCTTGCTGCTTTCCTCCACCGCGCCGGCCACCTGGATGCGGTAGCCCGCCATGCCCTTGTCCAGCCACTTGGCTTCCAGCGCCTTGAGCTTGGGCATCAACTCCTGTGTCACCGTGGCACCCTGCAGGCCTTCGACGATGTCACTTTGCACCGTGATGGCGTAGTCGCGGTTCTCGCGCCACATCACGCCCGGTTCCCAGGTAAACACCGGCTTGGCAATCTGCGTCAGCGGAATCGACTTGCCTGAAGCCGTAGGCAGGTAGGCGTTGCCGATGTCGGTGATTGCGTTTCGCTCGTCCAGCGGCTGGCGCAGCACGATGTCGATCAGCTTGTCACCCTCACGGAACTGGCCGACTGAGGTGCCTGCCAGGATGGTGCGTGAAGCCTGTGCAATCGACTGGCTGGTCACGCCCAGCGCGCGCGCCTTGGCCTGGTCCACTTCCAGCCGCAGCACTTTCACCGACTCGTTCCAGTTGTCGTTCACACCGCGCGTGTTGCCGCTCTCGCGCATCACCGCCTTGACCTCATCGGCGCGGTCACGCAGCACCAGCGGGTCAATACCGACCACGCGGAACTGCACCGGGTAAGGCACGGGCGGACCGTTGGGCAACAGCTTGACCCGACCGCGCACTTCGGGGAATTCGGTGGCCAGCAGGGCGGGCAGCTTGATGCGCAGCGACTCGCGCACCTTCAGGTCTTTCGGCAGCACAATCATCTGCGAGACGTTGGTTTGCGGAAAAACCTGGTCCAGCGGCAAATAAAAGCGCGGCACGCCCGAGCCTATCCAGGTGCTGACCGTGCTCACGCCCTCCTCCTTCATGAGGCGCGCCTCCACCCGTTTAGCCGTGGCCTCGTTGGCGGCGAAGGAAGTTCCTTCCGGGAACCAGATATCGACCATGATCTCGGGCCGGCTGGAGTCCGGGAAGAACTGCTGCTGCACCTTGCCCATGCCGACGATGCCCAGCGCAAAAATCAGCACCGTCGAGCCGATGGTGATCCAGCGATGCTCCACGCACCAGTTCACCGTTTTGCGAAAGGTGTTGTAGAACGGGCTGTCGAACATCTCATGCGGGCTGTCCTGGCCTGCGGCCACTTCCTGTACATGCGGCGGCACCTTCAGAAGCAGCGTTCCCAAATAAGGAACGAAATAAACGGAGACGATCCAGCTGAGCACCAGCGCGATCACCGTCACCGCAAAAATCGCAAAGGTGTATTCACCGGTGGTGGACTTGGCCAGGCCGATGGGCAAAAATCCCGTGGCCGTGATCAGCGTGCCCGTCAACATGGGCATGGCCGTAATCTCATAGGCAAAGGTTGCGGCGCGCACCTTGTCGTAGCCCTCTTCCATTTTGCGCACCATCATCTCGACAGCGATGATGGCGTCGTCCACCAGCAGGCCCAGCGCAATGATGAGCGAGCCCAGCGAAATCTTGTGCAGCCCGATGCCGTAGTACCACATGGCCAGAAAGGTCAGGCTCAGTACCAGCGGGATTGTGATGCCCACCACCAGGCCAGGCCGCATGTCGATGTAATAACGCTTCCACAACGGGAGCTGGCCGGGGCCGTTGTGCGGCCGCTTGTGAAAGCCCAGGGCGATGAAACTCACCGCCAGCACGATCACCACGGCCTCGATCAGCACGCGCACGAACTCGTTGACCGAGGTGGCCACCGCCTTGGGCTGGTTCTGCACGTTCACCAGCTCGATGCCCCTTGGCAAGGTTTTTTCGATTCGGCCCGACAGCGCCGTGAGCGACTTGCCCAGCGCGATGATATCGCCGCCCTTGCCCATGGACACGCCCAGCGCAATCACTTCCTTGCCCTGGTGATGCACCTTGACGGAAGGCGGATCCACATAACCGCGCTTGATTTCGGCGATGTCGCCCAGTTGCAGCTGGTTGCCGGAGCTGCCGCGAATCGGCATGATGCGCAATTGTTCAATCGCCTCG
The DNA here is from genome assembly GCF_056406035.1 of Polaromonas sp. P1_E1_2. Classification (NCBI taxonomy): domain Bacteria; kingdom Pseudomonadati; phylum Pseudomonadota; class Betaproteobacteria; order Burkholderiales; family Comamonadaceae; genus Polaromonas; species Polaromonas sp. P1_E1_2. The sequence goes on from NZ_JBFUAZ010000575.1 coordinate 2,625, forward strand.
AACTGACCCGCCACGCGCACCTGCACCACATCCAGCGGCGTCTGCACCGCACCGGCAGATTCCACCGCGTTTTGCTGGCCCAGTTGCGCCAGCACCTGGTTC
>NZ_JBFUAZ010000576.1:0-2721 GCF_056406035.1 Polaromonas sp. P1_E1_2
ATGTCGGTGAGATCAACTACCCCTATCTGTTCGCGCTGCTCGATGAGCTCGGCTACAGCGGTTGGGTAGGGTGTGAATACAAGCCGCTGCGCGGCGCAGAAGCCGGCGCTACGCAGGCCGGGCTGGGCTGGCTGAAAAGACTTCGCGAATGCGCCTGAGCGCGTTCGCAGCATTCAGCGCGCGCAACGAAACGTCAAATTGATGCGCTGCCTGCCCAGGCGCGCGTGTTCGCCCTCGGCCAGCGGTGCTACGCCGTGATAAGCCAGCCGCGACGGGCCGCCCCACACCGCCACGTCGCCATGCACCAGGCGGTATCGCGCGGGGCGGTCGCTGCGATTCAGGCCGCCGAACAAAAACACCGCCGGCAAGCCCATCGACACCGACACAATCGGCGCCTCCATGCTGCCTTCATCCTTGTCCTGGTGTAGCGAGAGGCGCGCTCCGGGCTCATAGCGGTTGATCAGGCAGGCGTCCGGCCGAAAATTGCCGAAACCCGCTTCCGCTGCGGCGTGCAGTGCCAGTTCGGCAAAGCAGGCTGGCATGGCCGGCCAGCGTCGGCCTGAAAGCGGGTCGTTCGCGTCATAGCGGTAACCGCTGTGATCGGACACCCAGCCCAGCGCGCCGCAATTGCTCATCGCGACCGACATGGTGTAGCCGCCCGGCGTGACCAGGTGGCGCAGCGGCGCGGCCGCGGTGACGTCTTGCACAGCTTGCAGTAACACTTCGTCCACCTCGCAGGCAAAGCCGCGCAGCAGCATGGCGCCTGGTGCCATCACCTCGGGCGCGGTGTATGGCGCCGGCACCTCATCGAAAAGCCCCAGGGTCACACCATCTCCTTTACTCAGCATCATGAAAAATAATGCCCAGCGTGTGCCGGCGGCCGCTACGCACCGTGCTCACGCCGTGCCGCATGTTGACCCGGTAAAAGCCGCGGCTGCCCTGCACCGGCCGGTGATGCACGGCAAACACCACGGCGTCGCCCTGCCGCAGCGGCACCACCTCGGGCCGCGACTGCATGCGCGGGCGCTGCTCCGTCAGCACAAACTCGCCGCCCGTGAAATCTTCGCCCGGGCGCGACAGCAGCACGGCGACCTGGATCGGGAACACGTGCTCGCCATACAGGTCCTGGTGCAGGCAGTTGTAGTCTCCAGGACCATATTGCAAGAGCAGCGGTGTAGGCCGCTGCTGGCCTGCCGCGTGACAGCGTGCGAGGAAATCGGCATGGACCGGCGGATAGCGCACGTCAATCCCCATGGCCTGGTTCCAGGCATTGGCCACGCCGACCAACCGCGGGTAAAGCGTGGTGCGCAGCCGCGCCACGATGTCCGGCAGCGGGTAGCGGAAGTACTGGTATTCGCCCTGGCCGAAGCCGTGGCGCTGCATCACCACCCGGCTGCGAAAGCGGCCCGCATCGGCATAGAGCGCGGTGACGGCCTCACATTCCTGCGCGCCCAGCAGCTGCGGCAGCACGGCGCTGCCGTAGCGGTTGAGTGTGGCTGTAATGTGCGCCCAGCCGCCTGTTCCGGCATCCGTGTCGGCGGATTCGGGCAACAGGCTGGGGGCATCGGAAACGGGCGGCATGCGGAAATCCTTTGAGGCGATGGGGCATCCATCAACGCATTCAGGATAAATCCGGCGGCTCGCTAACGCTCGCCGGAATCGGACATTTCATTCGACCTTGGTCAAGCAGCCAGCTCGGAGAGGATGGGGCAATCAGGCCGGCTGTTGCCCTGGCAGCAGTGCGCCAGGTGGCCCAGGGTCTGCTTCATCGCTTCCATCTCGGCAATACGGCGCTCCAGGTCGGCCACATGGGCCAGCGCGATGCGCTTGACGTCGGCACTCGCGCGGCGCTTGTTCTGCCATAACTTGAGCAACTCGGCGATCTCGATCATGCTGAACCCCAGCGCGCGGGCGCGGCGTATGAAGCGCAGCGTGTGCACTTCTTTTTCGCCGTACTGGCGGTAACCCGCATCGGTGCGGTGCACGGTGGGCAGCAGGCCCAGCGACTCGTAGTGGCGAATCATCTTGGCGGACACGCCCGTGTGCGCAGCGGCCTGGCCGATGTTGAGCGGACCAATATCAAATGTGTCAGTCATGGGTGCTCCCTTTCCAGCGGCGCAACAGCAGGGCGTTCATCACCACACTGGCGCTGCTCAGCGCCATGGCGGCGCCGGCGATGACGGGGCTGAGCAGCCCCAGCGCAGCCAGCGGAATACCGACCACGTTGTAAACAAAAGCCCAGAACAGGTTCTGGCGGATCTTGGCGTAGGTGCGGCGCGAAATATCGATGGCGTCCGCCACCAGCGCCGGGTTGCCGCGCATCAGCGTGATGCCGGCGGCGTGCATGGCCACGTCGGTGCCGGTGGACATCGCGATGCCCACATCGGCCGCGGCGAGGGCGGGTGCATCGTTGATGCCGTCGCCCACCATGGCCACACGCCCGCTTTGCGCTTGCGCAGCGGCCTTGAGTTGGCCGATGATGGCGGCTTTGTCTTGCGGCAACACCTGGCTGTGCACAAGGTCTATTCCGAGTTGCTGCGCCACGGCTTCGGCGCTGCCGCGGTTGTCGCCGGTCACCAAAGCGGTTTGAATGCCCAGTGCGTGGAGGCGGGAAATCGCCGGCGCCGCGCTGCTTTTGAGCATGTCGCCAAACGCCATCAGCCCGAGAAGCTGCGGTGTTCCGGTGACTTCGGCCAGCCACGACACCGTGCGGCCCTGGGC
>NZ_JBFUAZ010000577.1:0-2710 GCF_056406035.1 Polaromonas sp. P1_E1_2
GTCATGCCCTGCGCTGGCGCAGGGCTTCGTACAGGCACACACCGCTGGCTACGGACACATTCAGGCTTTCCACCGCGCCATGCATCGGGATGCTGACCAGCTCATCGCAAGTCTTGCGCGTGAGCTGGCGCATGCCCTCACCTTCAGCGCCGAGCACCAGCGCCACAGGGCCTTTCAGGTCCACGTCGTAAATTGTTTTTTCCGCATCGTCGCTGGTGCCTATGCACCAGATGTTGCGTTCCTTGAGCTCGCCGAGGGTACGGGCCAGGTTGGTCACCATGAAATAGGGCATGGTTTCGGCGGCGCCACTGGCGACCTTTGCGACGGTCGCATTGATACCGGCCGCGTGGTCCTTGGGCGCGATCACCGCATGGGCGCCGGCGCCATCGGCCACACGCAGGCAGGCGCCGAGGTTGTGCGGGTCGGTCACGCCGTCGAGCACCAGCAGCAGCGGCTGGGCAACACCGGCTTCTTCGAGTTGCTCCAGCAATTCGTCGAGCGATTTGACCTGCGCCAGTGCGTCGACCCGGGCCACAACACCCTGGTGGCCGTGGCTGCCGCACATCTTTGCCAGGCGCAAACCGTCGGATTCGATCAGCCGCACACCCGCCTCCCGGGCCCGGTCCGTGAACTGGCGCATGCGCGCATCGCGGCGGGACACATCGAAAAACACTTCCAGGACGGATTGGGGCGCTGTTTTGATACGAACGCCGACGGCATGGAAGCCAAAAAGCACTTTGGGAGAAGAAGACATGGCAGCGATTATCACTGTTGGCCGTAATTGGCATTACTACCGGTGTATCGGGTGCGACGAGCGGGGCACAATGGCCCCCGGGCAGGACTAAAATAGTAACAATTTGTTGGACCTGCTGAATAATCCCGCTCTGCTGACTGCAGGGCACCTGGAGGCGCTATGGGCTTGAGACTGAAATTCAATTTGGTGCTGGTCGTGGTTTTTTTGGCCGGCTTTGCCGCGGCCGGCTACATCTCGCGCCAGCTGCTGCAGGACAATGCGCGCGAAGAGGTGCTGCGCAACGCCCGCCTCATGATGGACACCGCGCTTTCCGTACGGGCCTACACCGTCGAGCAGATCAAGCCGCACCTGGACAAACAACTCGAGGAAGTGTTCCTGCCCCAGACCGTTCCGGCCTACGCCGCCACCGAAACGCTGGGCCACATCCAGAAAAAGTACCGTGACTACGGCTACAAGGAAGCCACGCTGAACCCGACCAACCCGCGCGACCGCGCCACCGACTGGGAAGCGGACATCGTCCAGCAATTTCGCCAGAATGCCGAATCGAAAGAACTGATTTCCGAGCGTTCCGCCGCCACGGGCCGCCTGCTGTACATTGCCAAGCCCATCCAGATCACCAACGCGGCGTGCCTGCAGTGCCACAGCGTACCGGCCAATGCGCCCGCCAGCATGATCAAGGTCTATGGCGAGGCTAACGGCTTCGGCTGGAAACACAACGAAATCATCGGCGCGCAGGTTGTCACCGTTCCCATGGACATTCCCATCCGCAACGCAGACCGCACCTTCAAGACCTTCATGGCCTCGCTGGCAACTGTCTTCGCCGTAGTTTTTGTCGTACTTAACCTGATGCTGAGCTGGCTCATCGTGCGGCCTATCCGCCGCATGTCCCAGGCCGCCGACAAGGTGAGCACCGGTGACTTTGATGTACCGGAATTCGCTGACGGCGGCAAAGACGAAGTGTCCGTGCTCGGCGGCGCGTTCAACCGCATGCGGCGCAGCCTCGAAAAAGCCATGCAGATGATCGACCACGGCGCCTGATGTCCAGCCGGGCTCAATAATTCACAGGCACCCTCAGCCCCCACGAATCGATCCCACGAATGGAAGAACCGGAAGAAACAACGCAAGCCCTGCCCGTGCGTCCCACAGGCGGCGAAGGCAAGGACGCGGCTGCGCTTCTGCCGGGGCAAACCGTTTTTGAATATCGCATCGACAAGATGCTGGGCGGTGGCGGCTTCGGCATCACCTATCTGGCGCAGGACATCAACCTGCAGCTGCCGGTAGCCATCAAGGAGTACTTTCCCGGCGACCTGGCCGTGCGTTCGGAAGACCTGTCGGTGCACGTGCGCTCAAGCGCGAACAACGGCCAGTTCAATTGGGGGCTGGAGCGTTTCCTCGACGAAGCGCGGGCGCTGGCGTCCTTTCGCCACCCGAACATCGTGCGGGTGCTGCGTTACTTCAAGCAAAACGGGACCGCCTACATCGTCATGGAATACGAGTCCGGCGACCCGCTCAAGCGCTGGCTGGCCAGGCAGCCGGCGCTGGACCAGCAGGGCCTGCTGAAGATCATCTACCCGTTGATGGACGGGCTGGAAGCGGTGCACAAGGTGAATTTCCTGCACCGCGACATCAAGCCGGACAACATCTACATCCGCGCCGACGGCACGCCGGTGCTGCTCGACTTCGGTGCCGCCCGGCGCGTGACCGGCAACCACGACATGACCAACATCGTGAGCCCGGGCTTCGCACCGTTTGAGCAGTACCACAGCAAGGGCCACCAGGGGCCTTGGACGGACGTCTATTCGCTGGGGGCGGTGATGTACTGGATGACGACGGGCCACAAGCCCATGGAGTCGGCCTCGCGGGTGCGCGAGGACACCATGCCCAAGGCGGCCGACACGGCCAGCGCGGTGGTCTTCGGTGCGCCCCTGCTGCGCGCCATCGACTGGGCCATGATGC
>NZ_JBFUAZ010000578.1:0-2704 GCF_056406035.1 Polaromonas sp. P1_E1_2
GTGCTGGAGTCCCATGCCAAGCGGGCCGACGAACGTCTGGACCTCGAAGACCTGCGCCGCGCCACCAAGGTGATTGCGCGGACCCTGCGGGACCTGCTGGCCTGACCACGCCGCCCCCATCCCCTGAAAACTCCCGCCACGGCGGGAGTTTTGCTTTTGCGGCCCTTCGCAGCGCACCTCGCACTTCGGGTGCATCAGCTTTAACCGAATAAGCATGAATCGCCCCGGGATAACCCTGTGACAGCAGGCAAAAATCTTGCCTACATTGCTTGTATGCAAGATTTGCGTGCAAAACACAGCGACGTCCTGCTGCCTATAACTACTCTTTCGGAGACTGACATGCCCAAGTTTTTCCGCTCCCTGTTCGGCCAGGTGCTCCTGGCCCTCCTTGTCGGCGTGATCATCGGCTTTTTGTGGCCCGAAACGGCCGTCAAGCTCAAGCCCCTGGGCGACGGCTTCATCAAGCTGATCAAGATGCTGATTCCCCTGATCGTCTTTTGCGTGGTCGTTCACGGCATTGCAGGCGCGGGCGACTTGAAGCGGGTCGGGCGCGTCGGCGTCAAGGCGCTGATCTACTTCGAAGTGGTCACCACCATCGCCCTGGTGATCGGCCTGGTGCTGGCTTTTGTGTTTCAGCCCGGCGCGGGCATGAACATCGACCCGAAACTGCTGGACGCCAAGGCTATGGCCGCCTATGCCGAAAACGCCGGCAAGCTCACCGGCGGCGGTACGGTGGAGTTCCTGATGAAGCTGATTCCCAATACGGCCATCAGCGCCTTCGTCAACGGCGACGTGCTGCAGGTGTTGCTGTTCTCGGTGCTGTTCGGCTGCGCGCTGGCCATGCTGGGCAGCAAGGGCGAGAAAGTGGTCGGCCTCATCGACGACCTGGCCCACGTACTCTTCAAGACCATGGGCATCATCATCAAACTGGCGCCCCTGGGCGTGCTGGGCGCCATCGCCTTCACCGTCGGCAAATACGGCATCGGCTCGCTCAAGCAGCTGGGCATGCTGGTCGTGCTGTTCTACGCTGCAGTGATCATTTTCGTGACGGTCGTGCTGGGCGGCATCATGCGTTTTTCGGGCTTCAGCCTCTTCAAGCTGCTCAAATACCTGCGCGAAGAACTCATGGTGGTGTTTGCCACCACTTCGTCCGACAGCGTGCTGCCGCAAATCATGGCCAAGCTCAAGCGCATGGGCATCCGCGATTCGACTGTTGGCCTGGTCATCCCGACCGGCTACTCCTTCAACCTCGACGCGTTCTCGATCTACATCACGCTGGCCGCCGTCTTCATCGCCCAGGCCACCAACACGCCGATCTCGATGACCGACCTGCTGACCATCCTGGCGATCTCGCTGGTCACCTCCAAAGGCGCGCACGGCGTGCCCGGCTCGGCCATCGTGGTGCTGGCCGCCACGCTGCAGGCGATCCCTGCGATCCCGGCCATCGGCCTGGTGCTGGTGCTGTCAGTCGACTGGTTCATGGGCATCGCCCGCGCCCTGGGCAACCTGATCGGCAACTGCGTGGCCACCGTGGCGGTGGCGGCCTGGGAGGGCGACATCGACCGCGAGCGGGCTCATGCGGTACTCGACGGCCGCTATGTGCCGCCGGCCGAAGACGACATGGACATCGAAGTGAGCGCCGTTCCGGCCAAAGCCTGAGGTCTCGCTCCAGAAAACGCATCATCTTGCCGTCGATTTTCTTCAAACGCTCCGCCTGCTGAATCACCCCGGGGTCGCTACACTTCCCAGCACATATGAGCATCAGCCAGGTCCAGATCGCCCAGCAAGTCGTCGAATCCATCCTCGCGCAAAAACTTGCGCCCGGTGAACGCCTCGGCGAGCAGGAGCTGGCAGAGCTCTTCGGTGTCAGCCGCACCCTGGTGCGCGAAGCGCTGATGCAGTTGCAGGCACGCGGCTTTGTCGAGGTGCGCACCCGCAAGGGCTGGTATGTGGTGGAGCCTTCCGTCGAAGAAGCGCGGGACGCTTTTTCAGCCCGGCGCATCATCGAAACCGGCATCCTGCGCGAGGCCGGGCGTCCGCTGCAGTCGGTCCTGCGCAAACTGCGCCAGCACATCGCCCAGGAGGAGCAGGCCATCGAAGAAGCCGACGCCGCCACCCGGGCCTTTTTACTGGCCGACTTCCATGTCTGCCTGGCTGAATGCCTCGGCCAGCGGCTGCTGTGCGACGTGCTGCGCGACCTGACCGCGCGCACTACGCTGGCGGCGTCTCTCTACCAGTCCAAGCACGACGCCGGCCAATCCTGCGCGGAGCATGCCGGCATTGTCGCCGCGCTCGAAAAAGGCCAGCTGGACCTGGCCCGCGAACGCATGCTCGCGCACATCGGCAGCGTCGAAGCCGCCTTGGGCTCATCGGCGCCGGGCACCTCACCCGGTAACGAACGGCTGCGTATCGCGCTGTCGCAGCTGGTACAGCCGCCCCTGCGCAAAGCTGTCCGGCACAAAACGCTCCCGATTTGATAGCTGGCTGCGCGCGTCCTTCAATGGCTACAGCCGGATAACCAAAACAAATCAGGCTCCGGACACCAAGCCTGGGCAGCCTCCGCAAGGAGTACCCAGGCCTGCCGTTTCCCTTACTCGTGGGTGTAGTCCAGCAACGCAAGGTATTCCTTGCGCTCGGCCTTGACCCACTGCTTGACGCCGATCTCGGACATGATGCTGGCCGACTGGCTGTTCATGGCCAGCAG
>NZ_JBFUAZ010000579.1:0-2698 GCF_056406035.1 Polaromonas sp. P1_E1_2
CTTCCAGCGCGTTCAAGCTGGGCCATCAGGTGGTGGTTTTTCTTCCGGTCAAAAGCCACGCCTCCAAAAGCCAGGCCTCAGCCTCCAGCCGCAGTCGCGGCAGCTCCGCCAAAGTGACCAAACGCAGCAATACCAAGACGGTCGTCAAGTCCAAAAAACGTTGACGTTCCGGAGCACGCGCTCCAGCAGTCACCAGCTGCGGGGCTGCTGCTACAGCTTGAACGAACCGCTGCCGAACAAACCGATCAAGCCGATAACGATCAGGTAAATCGCCACGATGTAATTGAGCAGCCGCGGTATCAGCAGGATAAGAATCCCCGCGATGAGCGACACGATGGGGCCGATGCTGAGTGAAAGATTCATGGTGTGTCCTTGGAGTGAAGCCGGCTCGCCGCTGCTGCGCATGGCAGAAGCGGTGAAGGCAGCCACGACTTTAAGGAGCAGCCCGGCCGCAGGCTGTAGGACGACAGGAAGAATTGCAGTGCAGAGAAAGCGTCAAAGTTTTTCCGTCTCGCCGGTGCGCGGCTGCCATTTCATGAGCCGCTTCTCCAGCTTGCCAACAATGCCGTCCAGCACCAGGGCAAATGCCGTCAGCACCACGATGCCGGCAAACACCGTGTTCACGTCAAACGTGCCCTCGGCCTGCAAAATCAGGTAGCCCACTCCGCGCGCAGAGCCCAGGTATTCACCCACGACGGCCCCGACAAACGCCAGGCCCACAGAGGTATGCAGGCTGGAAAACACCCAGCTGGTCGCGCTTGGCAGGTACACCGTGCGCAGCAGCTGGCGCTGGTTGGCACCCAGCATACGGGCATTGGCCAGCACCACCGGGCTGACCTCTTTTACGCCCTGGTAAACATTGAAGAACACGATGAAAAATACCAGCGTGACCGCCAGCGCCACCTTGCTCCAGATGCCAAGGCCGAACCACAGCGCAAAAATGGGTGCCAGGATCACACGGGGCATGGAATTGGCCGCCTTGATGTAGGGGTCCAGGATGGCGCTGGCTGTAGGGGCCAGGGCAAGCCACAGGCCGCACGCCAGGCCCAGCACGGTGCCTATGCCGAAGGCCAGCACGGTTTCCAGCAAGGTGGTGCCCAGGTGAAGGTAGATGTCGGCGTTGCCCGGCAAGCCATCGGGAAACATGCGGCTTTCACCAAAACCGAAAGGCATGAACCAGCTCCACACCCTGCCGGCGACCTTGATGGGCTCGCCCAGGAAAAAAGCAATTTTCTGGTCGCGCGAAGCCAGATGCCAGCCCAACAGCACGAGTACCAACAAGCCCAGCTGCCAGGCGCGCAGGTTGTTTTCTGAAGGTTTGAGGCGGCGCCACATGCTCAAGCCGCTTTCTTCAGTTGCTGCGCGTAACCTTTAAGGACCTCATCGCGCAACACATTCCATATCTGCGTATGCAGCTCGACAAACCGCGGCTGACTGCGTACCTCGGCAACATCGCGCGGACGAGGCAGATCGATGGCAAATTCGCCGATGGGATGCGTGCCGGGTCCAGCCGACAGCACCACCACCCTGTCGCTCATGGCAATGGCCTCGTCAAGATCGTGGGTGATGAACAGCACGGCCTTCTTTTTTGCGGCCCACAGGTCCAGCACCTCGTTTTCCATGAGCTGGCGCGTCTGAATGTCAAGCGCACTGAAAGGTTCGTCCATCAGGATGATGTCGGGATCCAGCGCCAGCACCTGGGCCAGTGCGGTGCGCTTGCGCATGCCGCCCGAAAGCTGGTGCGGATAGCGGTCGCCGAACTCGCCCAGCCCCACGCGTTCAAGCCAGTCCTGCGCCTGGCGGCGGGCCTCGGTATCCGGAACACCACGGTATTGCAAGCCCATCATCACATTGGCGATGGCGCTGCGCCACGGCATTAAGGCTTCAGTCTGGAACATGTAGCCGGCGCGGGTGTTGATGCCGCCCAGCGGTTGGCCAAACACCCGAACCTCACCGGAAGACGGCTCCAGCAAACCGGCACCAATATTGAGTAACGTGGATTTACCGCAACCTGTAGGCCCGACAACCGAAACGAATTCACCGGCCCGTATGCGCAAGGTGGTGTCGCTTACCGCCGCATAACGCTGGCCCGCATCGTCGCGCGAGCGAAAGGTGCAGCTGATGTTGATCAGCTCCAGGGCACAGGCGTCGTCGGGTTCTGGCATGGCGGGAGCTTACAGCAAGGTGCTTGCGCAGGGCCTCTATCTTCACCAGCCGGGGCCGCGGGACTGGCTTTGCCAGACCGCAGGCGCAGCGGCCCCCTCGGGGGGGGCAGCGCATTACACGAAGTGAAAAGCGTKGGGGCTCAAGCTTTGAATCGGTCCTTGGCCTTGCGCGCAAACTCGTTGGTATAGGTCTTGGCGATGTCGATCTTGTCGGCCTTGATGCTGGGGTCAAAGCTTGCCAGTGCCTTGAGCGCCGTGCGCGCGCCGTCATCAGGAATGATGCCGTCAAGCGAAATCGACTCACGCACCTTGTTGAATGACGCAAGGTACAGCGCCCGGTCACCCAGCAGGTAGCTCTCGGGCACGGTCTTGATGATGTCACCGGGGCCTGCAGTCTGCAGCCATTTGAGCCCATGCACGATCGCATTGGCCAGTGCCTGGCAAGTGTTGGGATTTTTCTGGACGAACTCTATCGGGGCGTACAGGCAGGCCGCCGGCATGGAACCGCCAAAAACTTCGATCGTGCCCTTGAG
>NZ_JBFUAZ010000580.1:0-2692 GCF_056406035.1 Polaromonas sp. P1_E1_2
GGTCGTCCCCCAGGCCGAAGCCGGCCTTGATGATGGCAGGCGAGCTCAGCAGCAACCCGACCACGCGGCGGCATTCGGCATCTTCGAGCTGGAAGATCCAGGCCTTGTCGAGCGTCGAAAGCTGCACGATGTGCGGCCCTTCAGACGCCTCGTTTTTGGCAAAGGTCGGTTTCGACTCGGTGTCAAAGCCCAGCACCGTGGCGCCGGCCAGGGCCTGCAGCGCTGCGGCGGCCTGGGCCGGTGTCGCCACCACCTGGATCTGTCCCAGGCTCAGCCGGTCGAACGGCTCCAGCAGGGCAATTTCTTCTTTTCCGGGGGTCGGGTGACGCTCTGTCATGGGTATTGGGGCATAAGTGGGCAAAAAACAGGGCTGCGGCAAGGTCTGTGCAAGGCTAGAGCTTACAGTCAGGGTTGGCGCATTACATCGGACGCCCCCGACCGCCCTCACTCACCCACATCATGGCAGCAGCACAAAGCATCACCACCGAGCAATACAAGCTCTTTCCGTCGCCGCGCAACCGGCACCGCACGATTTTTCTGCACCAGGTGTTTGTGCCGCACTCCTTCATGCTGATCGACATGGAAAGCTACGGGCTCAAGGGCAAATACAGCCTGTTCGGCGCCTGYCGCCTCGCCGACATGCGCATGGGGCAACTGGTGACGATGGAGCTGCCCGAGGACGAAGCGACCTTCAATGCGAAGTTTGTGCCGGACTGACACGAGCCGCGCATTCAGCCCGATTTACCGCATGCCGCTGACGCCGCGCAGCATTTCATGCACATCGTGTGTCATCACCGCCAGAAACGCCGCCAGGGCCAGGTAATAAAAGCCGTACTCAAACCGCGTGGCGGCGCTGGTGGCGTAATAGGTTTTCGCTTCTTCGCTGTCTGATTTGTAGCGTATGGCCTTCAGCAGCTGCGGCCCGGCCAGCAGCGCCATCAGGATCAGCATGGGGCTGGGCCGCCAGAAGAACAGGCCCACCAGCACCGGCACCCCCAGAAACCAGATGCGCGGCGACAGCACCGCGGTGATGCGGCCTCCGTCAAACGGAGACAGCGGAATCAGGTTGAAGAGGTTCAGGAAAAAGCCGGAATAGGCAATCGCCAGCAGCAGGTTGCTGTCCTGGTCGCGCGCCAGAAAATAGCAGGCCAGCGCGCCTATCGTGCCCAGCAGCGGGCCGCCCAGGCCCACATAGGCTTCGGTTTCGGCGTCATGCGGCATGTCCTTGAGCTCCACCCAGGCGCCCACAAACGGAATGAAGGTGGGTGCGCCCACATTGAGGCCGCGCTGCCGCGCGGCGATGTAGTGGCCCATTTCATGCACAAACAGCAGGGCCACAAAACCCACTGCGTAGCGCCAGCCGAACAGCAGCGCGTAGGCAAACACCGAAATCAGCATGCTGCCGCCCGTGAGCAGCAGCTTGCCGAACTTGGCGCCGGTGAAAAGCAGCAGCAGGAGTTTCGTCACGCGAAGGTGCTTTTCAGGCGGTAGGCGGCGCTGGGGGTTTTGCCGGGGTGGTTGACGCGTTTGCTGCACTGCCGAATGCGGCAGGAACCGTCTCCTGCTCGGCGGCCGCGACCGGCATGGGCGCTGCAGCCGGTTTGCGCTTGAAGTATTTCAGGAACACCGCGCCAAACCCCGCCACGGCCAGAAAGATCACCTTGGCAAACTTGGCAAAAAAGAGTGCGGCGACGGCGAAGAAGCCGAGTTTTTTCGCGGCCACGCCCAGCACCAGCGCGGCCAGGCCGTATTCGGCCACCTTGTCGGTTTTGGAATTGAAATCGGCATAACGTTTGCCGTCGTTGTATTGCAGGGCCGACAGCAGCTCCGCGGCGACGGGTTTGTCCTTCGGCAAATCATTCAGCGCCGTCACCAGGTTCAGGCTGAAGTAGCCCTCACGCCCCAGCGCGTAAGTGTTGTAGTTCACGCCCTGTGCGGCATCGGGCGCTGCGCCGCGGTCCTTGCTGGACATGGCCCACACCAGCCGGTGGGTGGCGGCGTTATAGGCCGGCTTTTCGGCCCAGCCGACAATTTCCATTTCAGGAAAACCCATCTTCTTGCGTTCGCTGTTCGAGGCTTCCGTGCCTTCGCGGTAGCTTTTGAGAAGGTCGTCGGCGTTCCAGTCCTTGGCGTCGTCGTCTTTCACGTAGCCTGCGGACTCAAAGCGCACCGTGACAAACCAGGAATCGTTGGCCGCGGGAAACACCAGGCCCTGCAGCCGCGAATCCTTGCCGGGGTTGCCCATGGCATTGAGAAGCCTGGTGGCCTGCGGCTGCGGCACAAAAATGCGGCCGGCCGGCAGCTTCAGCACGGCCTGGTCGGCCAGGGGAATATCCTGCGGGCCTTCCTTGGCTGCGGCGCGGGCTTCCGCCCAGATTTTTTCGGCTTCGTCTTTTGACATCGGCTGCGCCAGGGCAGCACCGCAAGACAGTACAACCGCCAGCGCACAGATGCGCGTCCACAAATGGTTCATCAAGTCCTCCCTGTTGGAATAAATTTCCGGATATTCTGACACGGGCTTTGGTGGAACCGGCGGCTTGTTTGATCTGGATCAACAGCGCCCCTGATCGCCTCCCTATAGTCAAACTGGCTGCACGGTGTCCGGTTGGCTGTTGCCGGGTTGGCTGGCCGGCAGGGTGCATCCGTTAACCAGGGGAATATCCATGAGCATCCATCACGTCAGCTACCACAG
>NZ_JBFUAZ010000581.1:0-2688 GCF_056406035.1 Polaromonas sp. P1_E1_2
CTGTAGAGCCGGTGCGCTCACTGGAACCAGAGCCAGAAGTGACGCCGGCTCAGGTAATTGAAATGCCTGTCCCCGCTCAGGTCACGCCGGTGCCTCCACCTGCTGCTGTCGTCTCTCCGCCTGCCCGGCTGGTAGCGACCGTGGCTGCACCAGTGAACTCGAACTTCGAGGAAGACGAGGACGACGAAATCGATGCGGTCGATGCGATTGATCCCGACCTGTTTCCGATTTTTGAAGAAGAAGCTGCAGAACTCATGCCCCAGCTGGGGGGCGCACTGCGGCAGTGGTCTTCACGTCCTGATAACCAGGGCGCACGCATGGAAGTCCTCCGTGCACTTCACACGCTCAAAGGCAGCGCCCGGCTGGCAGGTGCATTGCGGTTAGGCGAAATGGCTCACCGGATTGAGTCCGAAATCGAACATCTCGGCTCTGATGCGGCTTCAACCCAGGAATTCGAACCCCTGATGACGCGTTTTGACGCCATGGAAGCTACATTTGAGGCCTTGCGCCGTGCTGATGCGGCTGCTGCGGCTGCACCCGTCACGCTTGCGCCTATTGCACCTATTGCGCCTATCGCGACCGTTGAGCCCGTACTGAAGTCGACCACGCAGGACAAGCCCGCTCCAATTGTGGATGCACAGGAAACTCCAGCCGAGAGCGCCGCTCCGGTTGCCGCCGGTGCGGGCCGCAAGCTCACGGTGCCGGCGCCGCAGACCATGGCCATGCAGCCATTGCGACAGGCGGCCAACGCCTCGATCCGCGTGCGCTCCCAGTTGCTTGACCGCATGGTGAACCAGGCTGGTGAGGTCATGATCACGCGCTCCCGGCTGGAAGCCGAACTCAGCCAGCTCCGAGGCTCGCTGAACGACATGAGCGGTAACTTGAACCGCTTGCGCCAGCAGCTGCGGGACATTGAGTTGCAGGCTGAAACCCAGATGCAGTCGCGATTGGCTCAGGCCAMGGAAGCCCAGGCAGGGTTCGACCCGCTGGAGTTCGACCGCTTTACCCGCGTACAGGAACTGACGCGAATGATGGCCGAGTCGGTGAATGACGTGGCAACCGTGCAGCGCACCTTGCAGCGCACGGTGGAAGCCACCGAAGACGACTTGATCGCCCAGGCTCGCCAGACCCGAGAGCTGCAACGCGACCTGCTCCGTACCCGCATGGTGGAGTTCGAAGGCATCTCCGAGCGCCTGTACCGCGTGGTGCGCCAAGCGTCCAAGGAAACCGGCAAGCAGGTCCGCCTGGACTTGCTGGGCGGCACCATGGAAATGGACCGCGGCATGCTGGACCGTATGACACCGGCCTTTGAGCACTTGCTGCGCAACTGCGTGGCCCACGGTATTGAAAGTACGCAGGTTCGCACCGATGCGGGCAAGGACCCGGTCGGCCTGATCACCGTTCACTTGCGCCAGGAAGGTAACGACGTTTCGGTTGACTTCAGCGATGACGGCGCTGGCCTGAACCTGGCACGTATCCGCGAAAAGGCCATCAGCCTCGGGATGATCACGGCTGATCAACCGCTGGAAGACGGCGACGCCGCTAACCTGATTTTCATGCCCGGCTTCTCTACGGCCGCGCAGGTGACCGAGCTGGCAGGACGCGGCATCGGTATGGATGTAGTCCGCTCTGAAGTCAACGCGCTCGGTGGCCGGATCGAAACTTCCACCGTCGCCGGTCAGGGAACGCACTTCAAGCTGGTACTCCCGCTGACTACTGCTGTGACGCAGGTGGTGATGATCCGCTCGGGCAATCTCTCAATCGGCGTACCTGCCAACGTTGTGGAAACCGTCAGGCGCGCTTCGGCCAAAGAGCTGCAGCAGGCCTATAACACCGGCACACTGGAGATTGCCGGCGAGTCGATGCCCTTCTTCTGGTCCGGTGCATTGCTGCAGGCCTCGCACCACAGCGCCGAAGCCCAGGGCAAGACCACACCGGTCGTGATTTTCCGAAGCGCCGCACAGCGCATTGCCCTGCATGTCGATGAAGTGTTGGGCAACCAGGAGGTTGTGGTCAAGAACCTGGGCCCGCAGTTGTCCCGTCTGCCCGGCCTGGCCGGTATGTCAGTGCTGGCTTCCGGTGCGGTCGTGCTGATTTACAACCCGGTTGCGCTGGCTTCCRTGTATGGCCAGCAGGCGCGCGCATGGAGTTCAGACCGGGCCGAGCCGCACATGCTTGAAGGCTCCGGCGCTACCGCGGCAACCACCGACGGCGGCAGCGGCAGCGTCGCGAAAACGACGATGGCGGCACCTGTCGCCCCGCAGATTCCGTTGATTCTTGTGGTCGATGACTCCATTACGGTTCGCCGGGTTACGCAACGTCTGCTTCAGCGTGAAGGCTACCGTGTCTCCATGGCGGCCGACGGTCTGCAAGCGCTTGAACGCCTGCAGGAAGAGCGGCCGGCCGTGGTGCTGTCAGATATCGAAATGCCGCGCATGGATGGCTTTGACCTGGCGCGCAACATMAGGGCTGACGTGCGCCTCAGTAACCTGCCCATCATCATGATCACGTCCCGCATCGCCGAGAAGCACCGTGAACATGCCAAGGAGCTGGGCGTCGACCACTATCTGGGCAAACCGTTCTCTGAAGAAGAGTTGATGAGCCTGGTGCGCCACTATTGCGCTGCCGAGACCACCGCGACCGCCTGAGGTAAAAAAGCAGAAAAAAGCCTGTAGCCTAGGTAGGACG
>NZ_JBFUAZ010000582.1:0-2682 GCF_056406035.1 Polaromonas sp. P1_E1_2
GGCTCCTGATTCCCTTCTGTCGTTGACAGTGAAACCGGTGCAACGATTCGTGGTTTCTGCTTACAAAATCACCTGCCTGTCGGCCAATGCCTTGCCCCAGGCCAGCAGCCGGTAGCTGCGATGAGCCGGTACGTAGTAGGGGTCACTTTCGACCAGCTCCGCGGCACGCGCCCTGGACGCAACCTCCATCACCCAGAGGCCTCCTACAAAGCTTTCGCCGGGCGTTTCACGCAAACCGCCTGCGATGAGGATTTCGTCCTGGTGTTGCCGAAGGTAGGCAAGATGAAGGGGTTCACGCTCCTGCCGGATCGCCAGCATGGCGGGTGTGTCGTCAAATAGGGCTATCCAGCGCATTGGGCCATCCTGATTGAAGTGATGAATGAAGTGGTGAAGATGAGGGACTTGGGGCTGTGATGTATCACGATGAGGGTTGTTTGCCCTTGCCGGGAGCCTTTGCCGGCTTGGCAGTGCGCACCTTGCCGCCCTGGCTTCCCGCCGCGGCTTGCCTTAAGCCTGCCAGGGCGGGCTCCAGTACTGTCATGTCTGCGTTGGCTGCGTAGACGGCATAAGCGGGGTACAAAAACTCCGGCTTGCCTGGCACGCGAAACAGGCGGCCTTCCTTGATGTGGTTGCTCACCACGTTTTGCCGGAAATAGCCGGCGCCGCCCACTGCAAGCAGGTACTCCAGCCCCAATGGCCCCAGGCTGGAGGAGACCCCGACGCTGGAAAGCTCCGGGAACGCCAGGCTATGCTGTGCCGAGAATTCGCGCCCCCAGTCCACGTAGACGTAGTCGGCGGGCTGCGGCATCTCGAGCCTGGGCGAGGTGGTGACCAGCACCAGCTTTTCTTCGATCAGCAGTTCGATCCTGAGGCCGGGGCGCTGCCGCGGTGCATAGGCAATGACGATGTCCAGTGTTCCGTGGGCGACGCGTTCCAGCAGGTCTTCTGCAACACCCACCTCGGTCCGCAGGGCCAGGTCGGGCGCGTTTTTTCGCATCCAGAACAGCCAGTCGAGCATCAGCGGTTGCCAGAGGCTGATTTCACAGCCAACGGTCACCAGCGCGCGGCGCCCGGGTGGCA
This sequence comes from Polaromonas sp. P1_E1_2, assembly GCF_056406035.1. Taxonomy (NCBI): domain Bacteria; kingdom Pseudomonadati; phylum Pseudomonadota; class Betaproteobacteria; order Burkholderiales; family Comamonadaceae; genus Polaromonas; species Polaromonas sp. P1_E1_2. Next base: position 1,081 of record NZ_JBFUAZ010000582.1, read on the forward strand.
CGGCCATCTGGTGGCGGGCGCGCTCCCAGACTTGCACCAGCGTCATGGCGTGCCGTACAAACTGCTCGCCTGCGGGTGTGAGCGACGCGCCGGCCTTGTTCCTGACGAAGAGCGTGCGTCCCAGCAGTTCTTCCAGCGTTTTCACACGAGCGCTGACCGCGGTCTGGGTAACGTGCAGCCGTTCTGCGGCCTGGACAAAGCTGTGGCAAGACACGATTTCCAGGAAGGTGCGGGCGAGGTTGATATCCATGGCGTGTCTCCCATTTGTCCGGCCTTAGAGGCCGTGCTCTAAATGCAATTTTTCTGCATTCAAACGCAATATAAGTCGTTTTACTTTTATACTCGTAAACCCTATATTCTCGTCACGACCTCTGTTTTGGCAATCGTTGCCGCTCACGTCACTTCGAAAGAACCTTCCATGACACGCACCGCATTTTTCACTGAGACCGCTTCCGCCACCCCCTCTGTCGGCGGCCGTTCGTTGCAGGCTTCTTCCTCGTTGTCTTCCTTGCTGCGCAAGGTGATGGATGCTGCGCAATTTCTGCTGCCCGGTGCACCATCTGTCGCCGCTGCGCCTGGCCAGCCCTACCCATGGTTGACGGCAAATATCCGCCGCAACATGAGCCCTCGTGCCCAGCGCCTGATCCGCGCCGACTATTGATCCCTTTGGGCGCTGCGCCGCAACTGCGGCCGGCGTCAGGCTGGCGCTACATCTTCAGGCGCTGCGCATACCCCGTCATCTCCAGGTAACCCATTCCCACGCGCTTGCCGTTGCTGTCGATCAGCTCGCTCAAGCCTTCCCAGTAAATCGCACCCGTCGACTGGCGGCTGTCCAGCTCCTGGTTGTCGATGACGGCGCGTACGGTATAAAAATCAGCCGGTGTTCGCACTATCCATTCCACGGGATAAGTGGCTTGCGTCAGTGGGCTTTTCCAGTGGCGTACGGGTTTAAAAATGACCTCGCCACGGCTGAAGGTGTACAGCCCTCCCTTGGTTGAGCGGAACGAGCCGCCATCCCACAGCGTGTTGCCGTCTTTGCCGCGCAGCCTGAAAGCGGTGAGGGCGCTGCCGTCCAGCAGGTTCATGCCTATCCAGTCCCAGCCCGTGGCGTCTGAATGCAGGATCTCTTCGCTCCACTCGTGGTCCAGCCAGGCTGTTCCGGTAACGGCAAAGCTTTTTCCTTTGACTTGCAGGCTGCCGCGCGTGGCGAGCTGCGGCTGGCTGTAGTAGTAGCTGGCCTGCTTTTCGTCAGGCCCTTTGCGCGACAAGCCCTTGTTGCCTTGCAGCAGCACCCCTTGCGTTTCTTCAAACTGCAGCTTGAGCGCAAAGTCGCTGGCCGGTAGCTCTGCGGTGTACCTGGCGCCTTCGGCTTTCAGGGACCAGTCGCGCAACTTGACGGCCATGTCCTGCTCGCTGGCCATTGCAACGCCAAAACCTTCCCGTGCGATGCGCTGGTCGTGCCAGAGTTTGTTGCCCTGCACATCGGTGATGGCGGCATGCGCAAAAACCAGCTGCCTTGCGGCGAATTTTGACGACATGCCCTGCGTATCGTCCACGCGTGAACGGAAAAAGGTCAGCTGAAAGCCGAAGAGGCGCCCACCC
>NZ_JBFUAZ010000583.1:0-2680 GCF_056406035.1 Polaromonas sp. P1_E1_2
GGCCGGGGGTTGCCCGGCATGCAAGTAACTTTCTTTTGCTTCGCCAAAAGAAAGTCACCAAAGAAAAGGCGACCCTGGTTCCTGCGTCCCTACGCTTCGCTGCGGGCAACCTGCGGTGCTCGGTCCAGCCGGGGTCAAAAACAACTCGCTTCGCTCAAACAAGTTTTTGCCCTGRTCCGTCTGGACCTCCGCTCCTCGGCGCATCCACAAGGGCCAATCGGGAACGGGGACCGAATACCAAAGACAAATACCAACCAAGACTCGCCAKGGCGAGTCCTKGTTTCTTCWGGTATTCCGGGTTYTGTCTTCGGCTGTTGGGTATTYCTTCTCCCCACCCCTTCTGTMTGCGCCGAGGAGCGCAGGKYCAGGCGGATCAGGGATCGCGATTGTCTGAGCCGAAGGCGAGTTCGAGCGAGACCCCGCCTGGACCGAGCACCRCAGGTTGCCCGWAGCGAAGCGYAGGGWCGCAGACAGCAGGGTCGCCTTTTCTTTTGCTTACTTTTCTTTTGGCGAAGCAAAAGAAAAGTGAGTAGCYGCCGGGCTACCCCCGGCCAGCAACCCTCAGCAAAAAACACGTCCTGAAAATCAACCCAGCCTCAGCAAAGAGGGGAATTGGAAGAGCCGTTATTGCGCCTTCCGCAAAGTCTCCACCACTGGCGTATTCAAAACCGACCTCAACCCCCACCACCCCGCCGCCAGTGCCAGCAAAGCCCCCGCCAGGCTGCCCACCAAAGGCACCGTCCACGAACCAGTCCAGCTGAAGTCAAACACAAAGCGAGCCAAACCCCAGCCCACCGCCAGCGCAACGATGGAAGCCAGAAAGCCAGCCAGCAAACCAACGCCCGCCAATTCAGCCCGCTGCACCTGCCGCAGCAGCGAAGCACGCGCACCCACGGCCCGCATGATGGCGAATTCACGGGCGCGCTCTTCACGCGTGGCAGTGATGGCGGCGAAGAGCACGACCAGGCCCGCGGCCAGCGTGAAGCCGAACAAAAATTCCACCGCGCGTATCACCTGGTCGAGCACGCGCTGCACCTGCGCCAGGGTGCTGCTCATGTCGACATTGGTAATGTTGGGAAATGCCCTGACCAGCGTGTTGTCAAAACTCTGGGCATGCGGCTGGCCAGGCACGGCGGCTGGCGRCTCGGGTGCGCGAAAAGCGCTGATGAAGGACACAGGCACATCGGCCGGGAGCTGCGCCACCGGGTACATCACAAAGAAATTGACGCGCATGGAGCCCCAGTCGACCTTGCGCAGGCTGGTGATCTTCGCTTCACTGAGCTGGCCGCCGATGTCAAACCGCAGTGAGTCGCCTAGCTTGAGGCCCAGTGTTTTGGCCAGGCCTTCTTCCACGCTCACGGCGTCTTTTTCGCCGCCCGTCCAGCGCCCGCCGGTGACCTGGTTGTGACCGGGCATCTCGGCACTGTTGGACAAATTGAATTCGCGGTCCACCAGGCGCTTGGCGCGGTCGTCTTCAAAGTCGTCGGGCGTGACGGCCTTGCCGTTCACCGCCACCAGGCGGCCGCGGATCATGGGGTACCAGTCGAACTTCTTCACGCCGCCGTCGCGCAGCGCTTTCTGGAAAGCCTCGCCCYGCTCCGGCTGCACGTTGATGACAAAACGGTTGGGCGCATCGGGCGGCGTCGCCTTGCGCCAGCTGCTGATGAGGTCTGTGCGCAGCAGCACCAGCAGCATCAGGGCCAGCAGGCCGACCGCAAGGGCGCTGGTCTGCACCACGGCATACATGGGCCGGGCGGACAGCTGCCGCGTGGCCAGCACCAGCCAGCGCGGGGCGGTAACTTCGTTGACGCTGGTGCGCAGCAGCTTGACGGCGGCAAAACTGGCCGCGGCAAACACCAGCACCGCGCCGGCAAAACCGCCGACGGCAATCAGGCCCAGCTTCAAATCACTGCTGGCGGCGACCAGCAGGGCCGCAAAGCCGGCCACACCCACGCCCAGCACCGCCATTGACGCGGGTTTGAGGTTGCCGACGTCGCGGCGGATGACGCGCAGCGGTGGCACCTGCGCCAGCTGCAGCACCGGCGGCAGGCCAAAGGCCAGCAGCAGCGTCAGGCCCATGCCCATGCCGAACACGACGGGCCACCAGGTGGCCGCCGGCAACGCGGTTTCAACCAGCCCGGCCAGCAGCAGCACAAAGGCGTAATGCACGGCGAAACCCAGCGCCACGCCAAGGGCGCTGGCCAGCATGCCGGCCACGACAAACTCAAAGGTGTAGGCCAGGGCAATAGTGCGCTGGGGCTGGCCCAGCACGCGCAGCATGGCGCAGTCGTCCAGGTGCTTGGTGGCGAAACCGCGCGCGACGATGGCCACCGCCACCGCGCTCAGCAAGGCCGCCAGCAAGGCCACCAGGTTGAGGAATTTTTCCGCGCGGTCCAGCGTCTGCCGCATCTCGGGGCTGCCCGATTCGAGCGACTCCAATCGCACGCCGCGGATGCCCGACTCCGCGCCGGGTTTCTTGATCTCGTCGGCGGCCCACTTCACATAGGCCTTGACGGCCTTGTCGTCGCCGGCCACGGCAAAGCGGTAATTGGTGCGGCTGGCGGGCTGGATCAGGTTGGTGGCGGCCACGTCGGCCTGGTTGATCATCACGCGGGGAGAAAAGCTGATGAACCCGGCGCCGCGGTCGGGCTCCTGCACGATGACGCGGGTGACCTTGAAG
>NZ_JBFUAZ010000584.1:0-3977 GCF_056406035.1 Polaromonas sp. P1_E1_2
GGGCAGCCGTGGCAGCCGTTCGCTAAAGGAAAACATCATGAGCATCGAAATCCGCAACGTCAGCAAACATTTTGGCGACTTCCAGGCACTGGGCGATGTCAGCCTGGACATTCAATCGGGCGAACTGGTCGCCTTGCTCGGCCCTTCGGGCTGCGGCAAGACCACGCTGCTGCGCATCATTGCCGGGCTGGAAACCGCCGACCGCGGCAGCATCCTCTTCAGCGGCGAAGACACCACCGACGTGCATGTGCGCGAGCGCCAGGTCGGCTTCGTGTTCCAGCACTACGCGCTGTTCCGCCACATGACCGTCTTTGAGAACGTGGCCTTCGGCCTGCGCGTCAAGCCCCGCGGCCAGCGGCCCAGCGAAGCGCAGATCAAGGAAAAAGTGCATTCGCTGCTCAACCTCGTGCAGCTCGACTGGCTGGCCGAGCGCTTTCCGTCGCAGCTTTCGGGCGGGCAGCGCCAGCGCATTGCCCTGGCCCGCGCGCTGGCGGTGGAGCCCAAGGTGCTGCTGCTCGATGAACCCTTCGGCGCGCTCGACGCCAAGGTGCGCAAGGAGCTGCGCCGCTGGTTGCGCCGCCTGCACGACGACCTGCATGTCACCAGCATTTTTGTGACGCACGACCAGGAAGAAGCGCTGGAAGTCGCCGACCGTGTGGTGCTGATGAACCAGGGCAAGGTCGAGCAGATTGGCTCACCGCAAGAGGTGTGGGACCACCCGGCCAGCCCGTTTGTGTATGGCTTTCTCGGTGACGTGAATCTGTTCCACGGCCGCGCCCACGAAGGCGAAGTCCAGCTCGAAGGCCTGCGCCTCAATTCACCTGAACACGCCGGCGCCCAGGACGCCAAAGCCTTTGCCTATGTGCGCCCGCACGACCTGGACGTGCAGCGCTATGCGCCGGGCGCCGAAGGCATCGTCGCCCACCTGGAGCGCGCCATCGTGATCGGCCCCATTGCGCGGTTGGAGCTGATTCCCGCCGAAGGCTATGAACAAAAAGGCAATGTCTCGGGCGATTCGATCATTGAAGCCCAGATGACCTCGCAGCAGTTTGCCGAGATGGGTTTGCGCGAAGGCGACATGCTGGTGGTGACGCCGCGCAAGGCGAGGGTGTTTGTGGAGGGGTAAGGTGCCTAACGCCGGAGCTGGGTCGATTGCAAAGGCTTGCCGTCGCGAGTCGACTCGGACGACCGGCTAAGCCGCACTTTTTGCCGCCGTACGTCGAGCTTGAGCTTCGCTCACCAACTGTCCACGGGGCCATTGCAGATATGGACGGATGGTAATCCGGTCTTCATTGGTGAGCGGGCGTGCCAGAGCATCGGATAGGGCGCGGACCTGCGGCCAAGGGGCCTGCTTGGTTACTGCGGCATAGAACTGCATCAACTTTTCTATGTTCTCGATCGCGGGGCGGGTCTCAAGCGGGCTCAAATCGCACATAAAGTTGAACTCAAAAGTATTTCCTCGCTGGTGCCACTCATCTCGGTGCCAGGCATGCTCGGGGTTCTCGCGAAGCATGAGGTTGACGATATCAACGCCTTTGGCTTCTGGGCCGCGAAGGTGCTCACGAATTGGTTTTAGGCGGCGAGTGAACCATTCCGCAAATCCCCCATGCGATGCGGTCAACCTCAGTTCGCGCTGATGGGTCATTGGATAGAAGTAGATTCGGGTGCTTGCAATCGTCATGTGCGGGGACCCTATTTGGGGTTTGTGCCTTGTGATGTCCGAAAGGATATTGCAATGGCTTGCGTGAAGGCGACATGCTGGTGGTGACGCCGCGCAAGGCGAGGGTGTTTGTGGAGGGGTAACTGTGGACTGTTCCGAGGCGACCTCTAATCAACCACTTTTAACCGGATCTTGGCACCGTCCGGCAAATCCCGTATTTGCCTTGAAAGGTCGCCGGACCGTCTCACAATCTCGGACAGTGGGGCAGTTTTGATATTGGAAATGTCGTAAGCCCCGCCCAGGATTCCGGGCACCACCAGACAGTATTTACGCCCGACAGCGAGAGGGCCATGCTTTTCATTCGCAACCCTGACCAGCGCTGCCATCAACCAGTCCTTCTTGAACTCCGGATCATTGACGAGCGCGTCGTAAGAAGCTTCATCCCAAGCCACGATTTCGCAATAACAGTCCTCGGGGCATAGGCGCCAGTAGCGACCTGAATGATCCTTTATCAGTAGATTGCCAAAGTCATTTTCAGCGACTAGCTGTAGTGGATCGAGACCAACCCAGCACCAGGACTCCTTGATTTCTTCGAGCAGATCCATAGTCTGTCACTCGATGCCCAGGATGCTTGGAACGCTTTGCTCAAGCATCTCTATCAGTTCCTTGTCCATGAACTTGTAGTCGTCAGGGATATCAAGAACATGAACAGATTTGCCGTCAAGCAGCCGCGTGAACTCCGAGGTCAGTCTTGATTTGTGTTTTTCTTCCATGACGAGAACCACGTCGGCCCAACGGATGTCATCGACTGACACGGTATGGCGCGCATTGGGGCTGGTCCCACCCGAACGGGTTAGCAGCTGCGGGTGCTTGCGCCAAATCTGCTCTGCCGTCGGGCTTCGCCACTGATTACGGCTGCAAACGAACAGGACCTTTACGCGTTCAGTGCTGCGGGCAGTTTCTTCTTTCTGCACAAGTTGCTTTGCGGTCGTGCGAGGGTAATCGAGGCCCAGTTGCTCAAGGTTACACGGCAGCGCGGGCTGTGGCGCAGGTCTTCGTGCATGGTCAGCCAGGTTTCGAGTTTGAAGGACAACTCGCCAGGCAGAACCCGCACCAGGGCGGGGTCACGCGTCGCGAGCGCTGACTGGCACACGCCAATGCCGGCGCCGGCACGTATCAGTGCCAGTTGCGCGAGGTCGCTGTCGGTACGCGTGGAAAACGCCGCCCGCTTCCATGCGGGCAAGGCTTTGCGCGCCGAACGCAGGAAGGGTGTCTCTTCGTCAAACCCGATCAGCGCATGCTGCGCCAGGTCCGCTGATGACTGCGGCGTGCCGCGCGCGTCCAGGTAATCGCGGCGTGCGTAGAGACCCAGTTCCACTTCGCCCACGCTGCGAGCGATCAACAGGTCCTGCTTGGGCTGTGTCATGCGCACGGCAATGTCGGCTTCGCGTTGCAGCAGGTCCTGCACGCGGTTGGTCAGCACCAGTTCGATGGTCAGGCCCGGGTGCGTGCGCTGCAGTTGCGCGACGATGGGCGGCAGCACTTCGACACCGATGACTTCGCTCACCGTGACCCGCACCGTGCCGCGCACACCGTCACCCTGGCTTTCGGCGGCACGGCGTAAGGCGGCTGCGGCGCTGGCCATTTCTTCGGCGAAGGGCCGCAGTCCCAGCGCGGCTTCGGTCGGCGCAAAACCGGTTTGTGAGCGCGTGAACAGCGCCAGGCCGAGCGACTTTTCGAGTGAGGCGACATGGCGTCCGACCGTAGGCTGTGCCACCCCCAAAGACCGTGCCGCACCTGAGAGCGAACCCTCGTGCAGCACCCCTAAAAACGAACGGTAAAGCTCCCAGCCAGCATCTTCTTCCATACAAAAATGTATAGCCGTTGCCCTGCTTTAGTCAATTCCATTTTGATGCCCAGGGGCCCAGAATTTCCCCATAGCAACTTTTTTGGGAATGACATGAGCAGCAAACAAGGCAAATCAAGCACAGCACTGGTGCTGGGCGCAACCGGTGGCATCGGCGGGGAAGTCGCGCGGCAACTGGAGGCGGCAGGCTGGCAGGTTCGCGCGCTTAGCCGTGGCGAGTCGCGGCCGGGCGAGCAACGTGGCGGCATCACCTGGCTGCGTGGCGATGCGATGAATCCCGGTGATGTCATGGCTGCAGCACAAGGCTGCGGCGTGATAGTGCACGCAGTCAATCCGCCCGGCTATCGTCGCTGGGGCGAGCTGGTGCTGCCCATGCTGGACAACACGATCGCGGCCGCCCGGGCGCAGGGGCGACCATCGTGCTGCCTGGCACGGTCTACAACTACGGGC
>NZ_JBFUAZ010000585.1:0-2676 GCF_056406035.1 Polaromonas sp. P1_E1_2
GCTGCCGACGACGTCAGTGCGACCGCCACGCGCCTGAGTGAAAAGGGCGGGCCGCTCGACAAACTGTCCGAGGGCGGCGCCGCGCTGGCCTCGGGGGTGGAGACCTTCAGCGCCGGCACGCTGCCCAAGCTGGGTGAAGTGGCCGACGAAACGGCCCGCACCATGCGCCAGTTGCGCCGCACGGTCAACGCGGTAGACGACAACCCGCAGTCGCTGATTTTCGGCAACGGCCCGCCGGTACCCGGTCCGGGCGAGCCCGGTTTTTCTGCCAACGGAGAGAAAAAATGACATTCGATTTTCTCAAGACCATTTCGTCTGCTATGAATTCAGTAGCTGCTTACGCCCGCCCATCAAAGGCCTTGGCCATTTTTTCCTCGATAGTCATGGCGCTCGCGGTCAGCGGCTGCTCGGGCCTGCCCGACAAGCCCACGCGCGCCACCATGTATGACTTCGGCCCCGGCCTCCTGGCTGTTCAGCCCAGCACGCGGCAGGCGCCGTTGCCGCCGCTGGCGCTTGACGACATCTCCACCTCTGGCGGCGCGCTCGACAACATGGCGGTGCTGTACCGCCTGGCGTATACCGACGCGCAGCAGCTGCGGCCGTACTCGCAGGCGCGCTGGAGCATGCCGCCCGCACAACTGGTGCGCCAGCGCCTGCGCGAACAGCTTGGCCAGCGCCGCGCCGTGTTCAGCGCCGGTTCCAGCGTGGCACTCAACCGCAGCCAGAACGCAGTGCTGCCGCTGCTGCTGCGCCTGGACCTTGAAGAGTTCAGCCACCTGTTCACGGCGCCCAACGTCAGCGTGGGCCTGATTCGCCTGCGCGCCACGCTGGTCGAGGTGACGCCCGCGGGTGAAAAGCTGGTCGGCCAGCGCAATGTCATCGTGCAGCGCCCGGCGCCCAGCAACGACGCTCCCGGCGGCGTCCGGGCCCTCACGGCAGCCACCGACGCTGCCATCGAGGAGCTGGACCAATGGCTGCAGCAAACACCCGCGCGCTAAAACGCCTTGCGCCATGAAAACGCTGGAAGAACAACTGGATGCCGCCGGGCTGCATGTATTCGGCTGCTGCGAGCAGCTGAGCGCTTACGGACCCGACCTGCTGCAGAACTCGCAGCTGCTGCAGGACTTCACGCCTGCCGAAGCCGACATCCTAGGCGCGTCCATGCTGCTGGTTCGCGCCGAACCGGGGCAGGTGATGATCCGCGAAGGCGAAGCCGGCGACTGGATGATGCTGATCCTCAAGGGCACGGTCGATGTGACCAAACGGCTTGAATCAGCGGCCGAAGCGGCGCAGGCCGAAGCCGGCGCGGAACCGGTCGTCTCGCGCGTGGCCGTGGTGCGCAGCGGTGCGGCGATAGGCGACATGTCCATGCTCGACAGCGAGCCGCGCTATGCCACCTGCACCGCCATCGAATCTGTCGAGGCCGGCGTCTGGGGGCGCCATGAAATTGCCTTGCTGATTCGCGACCACCCCGGCGTGGGCGCCAAGCTGCTGGTCAAGATCACGCAGATGATGGCCCAGCGCCTGCGCAACACCAGCAACCAGCTGGTGAAACTCCTCAGGAAGAAATAGAACCACCCCCGTCCGGGCTCACTTCGTGTAGCCCGTTCCCCCCTCGAGGGGGCGGCGCCTGGGGCCGGCGAAGTCGGACCCTCGGCCCCCACTGGTGGAATATTCCCACTGAATACGCCCGGAATCTTCAACCCAGCATGAGCCGCGGAACCGGCTTTGCCGGGCCGCAGGCGAGCGGCCCCCTCGGGGGGCAAGGAGTTACACGAAGTGAACGACTGTGGGGGCTTCACACAGACTTCACACACGCGGCCCGCAGCTCATCCTGGCCTCACACAGGGTTTGCACACTTCCCTTCGTTGTTCAAACGAAAGGAAGTCATGAAACAAAAACTCTTCGCGCTGGCCCTGGTGGTGGTTTTGCTGGTCCTCGCGCTGTTCCAGATCAGCGGCGTGGTGCACGACCGCCAGACCTACCGGCAGATCGCCATCCAGAGCGTGGCGCAGAGCCTGGCCGGCCCGCAGACGCTCACTGGCCCGCTGATCCACCGGGCCTGCACCGAGGAGTGGGACGTCAAGTACGAGGACAAGAAAGTACAAACCGAGCGGCGCGAGTTCACACTGGTGGCCGCGCCGGCTTCGCTGACCGTCAAGGGCGGCAGCAGACTCGAGGCGCGCGCCCGCGGCCTGCATGCGACGCAGGCCTTTAATCTCAAGGCCGACATCGTGGCCGAATGGACTGACACCGAAGCGCTCAAGCCCGTGGCCGAACACGCCGGCTCACGCATGAACTGCGGCCAGCCGCTGTTGATGATGGCGGTGTCCGACTCGCGCGGCATCCGCCATGCCAGCGTCAAGATCGGCGAGCAGGTGCTGGCGCTCAAGCCCGGTACCTTCTATGGCAGCTACCCGCGCGGCGTGCATGCGCCGTTACCCATGGCCATGGTGGGAGCGGCGCCGCTGCAGGCGAAACTGGAACTTGAACTCGTGGGCACCGAAAGTATTTCGGTGGTGCCGTTAGGTGGCGACACCCGGGTGCAGCTCACGTCGAACTGGCCGCACCCGAGTTTTGGCGGGCAGTTTCTCCCGGTGGACCGCAAAGTGACGGACCAGGGTTTTGAAGCCAGCTGGCGCGTCAGCTCGCTGGCCRGCACTGCGCAGCAGGAGG
>NZ_JBFUAZ010000586.1:0-2669 GCF_056406035.1 Polaromonas sp. P1_E1_2
ACCTCGGCATTAACAGTGCTGTAATTCCAACCGCATTTGCCGCTGGCAATCAAAACTTTTTGCTCTCTCTTCAAGAGCTTTCAAAAACACGACAAGATCGGTGAGATTTTCATGTGCATTCAGTTTCCTGTGATGCACATGGCCAGAGTCGAACCGGCTATATCCAATGTAATCCCGCCAGCATTCGTGCTTTTGAAAACCCTCTTGTCCATCTTTAAAAAAGGCCCCCGCCTGAGGACTAACAGTTGGTGTGATAAAAACAGTTTGGATGTAATCACACCGGCATTCCTCAGGCGACGACGCTCAACACATCGAGTCATGGCTTACAAAGCCAGCTCGTCTATCAATCCGACCCAGTGGTCGGCTCCCAACGCTCCCGCGGCAAACAAGGCCAGTACCTTGAACACCTCATCGGTAAAACCGCCGATGTTCAGGATGTCAGGCCGTTCGAGCGCCTGCGTGTGGGCGTAAGGCTGGATGTCGATACACACCAACCTGGCTTGCGGGTTGCGTTGCTTGAACACTTCCCACTCACGCAAGGTTTGCGTCGCACCGGCACGCTTGCTATCCACCCACGACTCGTTGTCCGACACCAGCACCACCAAGTCTGCCTTGGCCTTACCGGCGTTCAACAGGGCCAACGGCGCCGAGCAGTTGGTTCCGCCACCGCCCACGGCAGCCAGTTTCTCCGCATTGGTCATCACCGAGTCACGCGGGTTCAACGACAAGTTGACGACTTTCTGCTCAAACGGCAGCACCATGGTTGCCGGGTTCTTGCGCAGCAGAGCCGCAGCCACCAGGGCCGCCACGTCAATACAACGCACCGCACTGGTTGCAGAACCACGATGTCCGGACACCGCCGAGCTCATGGAGCCCGACACATCAGGACACACCACCACCTTACCCACCAAAGCCGGCACGTTCTTCAACGCGATTTCCATCGCGTCTTGCAATGCTTCACGTACCTGCAGAGGAACGGTTTCATCCGTCGCTTTGTAGGCAGCCATCAACTGGTAGGGCAACACGCGGGCCTTCTCAATACTCTGCGCGTCACGCAGTTTGGCGGCAATGGCCTTTTCAGCCTTGGTTGTACCAAACACGCCGTGGCGCGCAAAGGTGTTGAGATTCTGTCGCACCATCTGCCACGAGCCATTCTTTRCAATCTGCGTCCACTGGTTGGTGGTCAGGTTCAAGGCTGTCAACATTTGAAACGGCACATCGGGCGCCACACCGCTGCGGTCCTTCTTGTAGGCTTCAAAAGCACGCGTCGCCTCGGGCAACTGGCTCACGTCAAAGTCACGGCCAATCAACCAGGCAAACCACGCGGCGCGCCAGGCCTCAGCCGGTTTGGGGTGAACCATCTTCACGACGTCGGCCAACGACGGGCTGTTACCCACGCTGGCGTTCAGCAGCTGCTTCTCGCTTGCATTGCACAACCAGGCCTGCACCAACTTCTTGGGACGCGAACCCATTGACTTACGGCCCACACGGCCGCTACGCAGAATTTGCACCACGTTACGCAGCATCTTGCCGTTGTCTACCACGCGAGGAAACGCCTTGGCAAACAGTGCCACATCGCGGGTCGCCAGCGAGGCCAACAGCAGCGCCGGCATGTCTTTCATATGGCCACGCTCGCGGGCATAGATGGCAGTTTTGGCCACGAAGCCCGCATCAACCTGCGCAGCCAGTTCCAGCACTTTGTCCAATTGCTCGGCAGCGCCTGCGTAGTAAACATTGTTCAGGCAACCGGTGACGGCCAATTGCACCAAAGCATGCCGGGGTGCCAAGGCATAAGCGACACCACCAGCCTCGTTGGCGATGGTGGCAGCTGGCAGGAAACTGCCTTTGCTGCTTTGAAATAGTTGTGTGTTTGCCATGTTCCTAGTCCTTGTTTGCATTCACCGTTGTGGTGACGGGATATACATTGCAGGTGGCGTGCCAACTCTTTAAAAGAGATCACCAATTTCTCTAAGCAATTGATTTCATTTGATAGTTTTTCAATTAATCAAAAATTCACCAGTTTTTTAAACTTATACTTCTTGAGTTCTTAGCTTTAAAGCTAGTACATTAGAAATATGAAGAAGAAAGTGGTGATGGGTTTCCTGGGTACCCAACTGGATTCGGGCCTGAGTGCTTCGCGTTGGGAGAAATGGCGGCCGACAGTTTCAATCGCACAGCATGAAGACCTGATCGTCGACCGGCTGGAGCTGATGCACGACGTGCGCAACAAAGCGCTGGCCGAAAGGGTGCGCGAAGACGTGGTTCAGCTCTCGCCCRGCACCGAGGTTCGCCTGGTCGAGATGAACCTGGCCAACCCCTGGGATTTCGGCGAGGTCTATGGCGCGCTGTATGACTGGATGCGTGCCTACGCCTTCGACACCGAGCGCGAAGAGTACTGGGCGCACATCACCACCGGCACCCATGTAGCGCAGATCTGCCTGTTCCTGCTGGTCGAGGCGCGCTTCATTCCCGGCGTTCTGTTGCAGACGGCGCCGCCCAGGGGCCGGCAAGGCCAGGGCGTGGGCAGTTATGAACTGATTGACCTGGACCTTTCGCGGTATGACGCGATCAACACGCGGCTTGCGGTAGCGCAGCAAGATGCAGTGTCCTTTCTCAAAAGCGGCATCGCCACACGCAACCCCCGCTTCAACAAGTTGATTGAGGAAATC
>NZ_JBFUAZ010000587.1:0-2664 GCF_056406035.1 Polaromonas sp. P1_E1_2
GCCTTGAAGTCGGTGCCACGCTGATCAGCGGTTCGGAAGCGCCGATTCGCGTCGGCAACACTCTGCCGATCCGCAATATTCCTGTCGGTTCGACGATTCACTGCATCGAGATGCAAATCGGCAAGGGCGCGCAAATCGCCCGCTCTGCCGGCACCTCTGCAACCTTGTTGGCCCGCGAAGGTACCTACGCCCAGGTGCGTATGCGCTCCGGTGAAGTTCGCAAGATCCACATCGAATGCCGCGCCACCATCGGTGAAGTCGCCAACGAAGAACACAGCCTGCGCCGTCTCGGCAAGGCCGGTGTGAAGCGCTGGATGGGTATTCGCCCGACCGTTCGCGGTGTGGTGATGAACCCGGTTGACCACCCGCACGGCGGTGGCGAAGGCAAGACCGGCGAAGGCCGTCATCCTGTCGATCCATGGGGTAACCTGACCAAGGGCTACCGCACCCGCAACAACAAGCGCACGCAAGTGATGATTGTTTCGCGTCGCAAGAAGTAAGGCTAACCCATGACACGTTCACTCAAAAAAGGTCCGTTTGTCGACCATCATTTGGTAGCCAAAGCCGACAAGGCCGTTACCAACAAGGACAAAAAGCCGATCAAGACCTGGTCGCGTCGCTCCATGATCCTGCCCGAGTTCATCGGCCTGACCATCGCCGTTCACAACGGCAAGCAGCACGTACCTGTCTACATCACCGATCAAATGGTTGGCCACAAGCTGGGCGAGTTCGCACTCACCCGGACTTTCAAAGGTCATCCGGCTGATAAAAAAGTTGTGAGAAAGTAAGGAAAAGACCATGGAAACACGTGCAACCCTCCGGGGCGTTCGTCTGTCGGTCGACAAGGGCCGTCTGGTCGCTGACCTGATCCGCGGCAAGAAAGTGGATCAAGCCCTCAACATCCTGAATTTCACGCAGAAAAAAGCTGCTGGAATCATCAAGAAGGTTGTGGAGTCCGCCATCGCCAACGCTGAACACAACGATGGCGCCGACATCGACGAGCTGAAGGTGAAAACCATCTACGTCGAACAAGGTGCCACGCTCAAGCGTTTCTCCGCGCGCGCAAAAGGCCGCGGCAACAGCATCAGCAAGCCCACGTGCCATGTGTACGTGGTCGTTGGCAACTAAAGGCAGCAGGATATGGGACAAAAAATCAACCCAACCGGGTTTCGCCTTGCAGTTAGCCGCAACTGGTCTAGCCGCTGGTACGCAAGCAACCGTGATTTCGCCGGCATGCTGGCTGAAGACATCAAGGTTCGCGAGTACCTGAAGGCCAAGCTCAAGAACGCTGCGGTTTCGCGCGTTCTGATCGAGCGCCCCGCCAAGAATGCCCGCATCACGATTTTCTCGGCACGTCCGGGCGTCGTGATCGGCAAAAAAGGCGAGGACATCGAGAACCTCAAGAAAGAACTGAGCCGCCAGCTGGGCGTGCCGGTCGCCGTGAACATCGAAGAAGTTCGCAAGCCTGAAATTGATGCCAAGCTCATCGCTGACAGCATCACGCAGCAGCTTGAAAAACGCATCATGTTCCGCCGTGCGATGAAGCGCGCCATGCAAAACGCCATGCGTCTGGGTGCCCTGGGCATCAAGATCATGTCGTCCGGCCGCCTCAACGGTATTGAAATTGCTCGTTGCGAGTGGTACCGCGAAGGTCGCGTGCCCCTTCACACCCTGCGCGCCGACATCGACTACGGCACCTCTGAAGCCAAGACCACCTATGGTGTGATCGGCGTCAAGGTCTGGGTCTACAAGGGCGACACGCTGGGCCGCAACGATGCGCCAGGCGCCAAGATGGTGGAAACACCGGCCGACGAAGAACGCAAGCCGCGCGGCCCACGCCGTGATGCCCGTCCTGGCGATCGCCCTGGTTCCGACCGTCCTGCTCCACGCGGTGCCCGTGCACCACGCGGTGCGACCAACACCGCTCCGGTAGATGGAAGCGACAAGCCGGCTGAAGCTACCCCTGGTAGCGAAGCCCCGAAAACCACCGTTAAGCGCGTCCGTAAAGCCGCGCCAGCTGCAGCAGCTGACGGTGCCAAGACCGAGTAATCGGTCTATTAACGGAGAATCAAAATGCTGCAACCCGCTCGCAGAAAATACCGCAAAGAGCAAAAAGGCCGTAACACCGGCATCGCAACCCGGGGTTCCTCGGTTGCGTTCGGTGACTTCGGTCTCAAATGCACTGACCGTGGCCGTCTGACGGCCCGTCAAATTGAAGCCGCACGCCGTGCGATTTCCCGTCACGTCAAACGTGGCGGCCGTATCTGGATCCGTGTCTTCCCGGACAAGCCGATTTCCCAAAAGCCTGCTGAAGTGCGTATGGGTAACGGTAAAGGTAACCCAGAGTACTACGTGGCTGAAATCCAGCCCGGCAAGATCGTCTTTGAAATCGTTGGTGTGCCTGAAGAGCTGGCCCGCGAAGCGTTCCGCCTGGCATCCGCCAAGCTGCCGCTGCGCACCACCTTCGTCAGCCGCATGATTGGCCAGTAAGGGGAAATGACAATGACCAAATCTACTGAACTGCGCCAAAAAGACGTTGCCGGCCTGAAAACCGAAGTCAAAGAGCTGCAAAAAGCCCACTTTGGCCTGCGCATGCAAAAAGCCACGCAGCAACTGACCAACCTTTCCACGCTACGTTCCACGCGTCGCAGCATCGCTCGCGCC
>NZ_JBFUAZ010000588.1:0-2663 GCF_056406035.1 Polaromonas sp. P1_E1_2
CAACTGCACAGCGAGGTCATCGACCGCAATTTCCCGCTCTGGGAGTTTTATATTTTTGACCGCATCCAGCTGCCCGCATCGCAGGGCGGCAAGGTGGTGGCCGGGTTTTTCTCGAAGATTCACCATGCAGCGCTGGACGGCAAAGGCGGTGTGATGCTGGCCAATGCCCTGCTCGATTTCAGCCCGGTACCGCGCGAGGTGCCGCCGCCCGACCCGGCCCGCCGCCGCAAAACCGAGGCCGACCTGAAGCTGGGCAAGATGATCGGCTCGGTGTTTTCGAGTTCGCTGGGCCAGCTGGCCAAACTGGCCAAGGCGCTGCCGTCTGCGGCCAGCACCTTTGGCAGCACGCTGGCAAAACAATCCACCACCAGTTCGGCCACCGGCATCAAGCCCAAGATGCCGATGAAGCTGGCGCCACAAACGCCCTTTAATACCGGCATCACCACGGATCGCGTCTTTGTGACGGCCACCCTGCCGCTGGCCGAATGCAAGGCCATGGGCAAGGCGGTGGGCGGCTCATTCAACGACGTGGTCTTGTGGATCTGCTCGACCGCACTGCGCAGCTACCTCACGCAGCACCACAGTCTGCCGAAAAAATCGCTGGTGGCGGCCATGCCGGTGTCGCTGCGCGAAGCCGGCGCCACCGACGCCAGCAACCTGGGCAACCAGGTGAGCATGAGCCTGGTGGAACTGGGCACGCAGCTGGCCCACCCGCTCAAGCGCATGAACGCCATCATGGCATCGACCGCCAAGGTGAAAACGTCGATGCAAAGCCTGAAGGGCCTGCTGCCGACCGACTACCCTTCGCTGCTGGCACCGTGGCTGGTGGGCGGCGCAGCCAAGATGGCGCTGAACGCCTACGGCAAAAGCGGCATCGCCAGCCGCCTGCCCATGGTGGCCAACCTGGCCATCTCCAACGTGCCGGGCCCGCCGGTGCCGCTGTACCTGGCCGGCGCGAAGTTCCTGACCTTCCACCCGCTGTCCATCGTCATGCACGGGCTGGCGCTCAATATCACCATACAGACCTATGCCGGCCATGTGGATTTCGGCATCGTTGCCGACAAAAAGGCGCTGCCGCATGCGAAGGACCTGGCCAAGGCCATCGAAGACGCCTTTCAGCAAGCGCAGGCACTGATGTCCGTGACGGCGCCTGTTACACCCGCCGCCACGCCGCCCGCGTCGAAAAAGACGGCTAAAGTCGCTACCAAAAAAACCGCACTCAAAGCCGCAGTCAAGGCCACCCCGGTAAAAACCCGCAAAACCGCTGTCACGAACGCGACGAAAACCGCCGCCAGGCGCTCACCTTAGAGAGACCTCTCTCTGTAAAAAACCGTAAGCGCCTCCATACTCTTTGAGTCGGAACTCCAACAAGACAATCAATGCTTCAAGCCATGGCAAGCCCGTCATCCAGGCGAAATCCGTCTTCATCCTCCCCCCAAGATCAAGCAAAACCGTCCCCACACGATGTTCCGCCCAGCGCCTGGCTGCTGGCGCTTGAGCTGCGTGCGTTCTGGGAATTCGGTGCCCTGCTTCCCGCCTGGCCCTTGCTGGCCCGCGCGCCACGCGGCGACGGCCATGCCGTGATGGTGTTTCCAGGCCTGTCGGCCAATGACGCCACCACGGTGCCGCTGCGCCAATACCTGCAGTCGCTCAATTACAGGCCCTGGGGCTGGGAACAGGGGTTTAACTTTGGCCCGCGCGCCGGCGTGCTGGAAGAAGCCCGCGACAGCCTCGCCCGCACCTTCGAAACCACGGGCCGCAAGGTCAGCCTGATCGGCTGGAGCCTGGGCGGCGTCTACGCGCGCGAGCTGGCCAAGGAGCTGCCGCACATGGTGCGCGGCGTGATCACGCTGGGCACACCCTTCGCGGGCTCGCACAAGGCCACCAACGCCTGGCGCATCTATGAACTCACCAGCGGCCGCAACGTCGAGCGCGAATCCGAAAGCTACGATCTGCCGGCCGCCCCGCCTGTGCCGACCACCAGCATTTATTCGCGCAGCGATGGCGTGGTGGCCTGGCAAGCCAGCATCCAGGCGCCCAGCGCCGCCCATCCGCAAACCGAAAACATCGAAGTGCTGGCCAGCCATATCGGCATGGGCGTGAACCCCAGCGCCTGGTGGGCCGTGGCCGACCGGCTGGCGCAGGCCGAAGGCCAGTGGAAGCCGTTTTCGCGCGGAGATAAAGGCAAGCTGCACGGCCTGGTGTTCCCGGACCCTGCGCGAAAAGCGTAACGCTTCAATGTAGCGCCGGGCGGCGGTGCACACCATTCCACCCAGGCATAAAAAAAGCGCCTGCAGACCACGCTGCAGGCGCTTTTTTAAGTTTCCCTCAATGCCTTTGCTATATTTTTTATAGCTGCTTGCGCACGGCCTGAGCCACCTTCAGCACAAAAACGCTTACGTTTTCGTGCCAGAGGCCAGGTTTCAGGCCTTGCCGGCCTTTGCATAGTTGGCAATGCCGTCCGTGATTTCTTTTTTGGCCGCATCCGGGCCTTCCCAGCCCAGCACCTTGACCCATTTGCCTTCTTCCAGGTCCTTGTAGTGCTCAAAGAAATGCGCAATGGTCTTCAGGCGCAGCGGATTCATGTCTTCAGGTTTTTGCCACTGGGTGTAAAGCGAGCATTTCTTGTCGATGGGCACCGCCAGCACCTTGCCGTCTTCACC
>NZ_JBFUAZ010000589.1:0-2660 GCF_056406035.1 Polaromonas sp. P1_E1_2
CACAAACACCTACGGGCAACCCATTGGCGAAGCCATGCTGGGCTGGACGGAAAGGCAAAGGCCGCCGCGCATCACACTCGAAGGCCGGTATTGCCGCCTCGAACCGCTGGACGCCAGGCGCCATGGCGACGACCTGTTCGCCGCCTACGCCGCCGCGCCCGATGGCCGGGCCTGGACCTACCTCGCCCCCGAGCCGTTTACCGCGCGCAGCGATTTCGACGCCTACCTCGAGCGCAACGCGGCCAGCGCCGACCCTTTGCATTACACGGTCATGGACGCCGGCACCCAGCGCGCGGTCGGGACGCTGTCGCTGATGCGCGTGGACACCGCCAACGGTGTCATCGAGGTCGGGCACGTGATCTTCTCGCCACTGCTGCAGCGCAGCCGCGCTTCCACCGAGGCCCAGTACCTGCTGATGAAGCTGGTCTTCGAAACACTCGGCTACCGCCGCTACGAGTGGAAATGCGACAGCCTCAACGCGCCGTCGCGCAGCGCGGCCGCCAGGCTCGGTTTCAGCTTCGAAGGCGTTTTCCGGCAGCTCCTCGTCTACAAGAACAGAACGCGCGACACCGCCTGGTTTTCCACCATCGACGGTGAATGGCCGCTACTGAAGAAGGCCTTCGACAGCTGGCTTTCGCCGGGTAATTTTGATGCGCAGGGTGCGCAGGTTCTGGCGCTCACTGACATTCGCAGCCGCCTGATGCACAAAGCCCCCGCTGCGATTGCAGCCTGACGGCAGCACCACACAAGGGGGTTTCTTTTCGCCATGGACTTCAGGAAGGCGCCGGGTATGTATTTCCCGGCGCCGTACCGAAAGCTCAGTTCAGCACCAGCTGCGCGATCACACCGGTGGCAATGGCGATGAGCGCATAGTCAGCACCCACCTGCACCCACTGCTGGCCGCGCGGCGGCGCATGGAGGCGATGCCCGCGCCAGTCATTCACCACATACTGACGGCCGCGGTACTCATTCGGGATGCGGCCGCCGCGGTAGAACTGCGGGCCGTGTCCATCGAAGTGGCGGTCATTGCGGGCGTAACGGCGGTCGTCACGATGGTCAAAACCGCGCCCGCCGCGATCGTCTGCACGGGCGTCTGCGCGACCATGACCGGGACCATAGCCGGGACCATCGTCGCGACTGTAACCGGGACCGACAGACCCGCGCTGTTCAACACGAGGCGACTCACCGCGCTGGCCGCGCCCGTCGTAGCCTTGCGCAAACGAGAGCGAGGCAAAGCCCAGCGACGCTGCGGCAATGGCACACACAATGGCTTTTGATTTCATGATCGACTCCTTTGGATGGAAGAGTCTTCATGGTGTTCCGGCGACGTGTCGGCGCAGCAAAGCCGCGGGAGTGTTTGTGTAAAGCGGGGTTACGGAATATTTTTTAAGTGATCACAACTAAAAGAACATATTCGTCCTATTAGATTGCCATTACGACTTGAATCAATATCCCGAAGCCTCGTCTTCAGATTTTTGCATCCGTTGTGGAATTTTTAGTTCCGCCCCAAGCGGCCAAGCCCGGATTGGTATCAATGGCCATATTCACTTTATTCTGAAAGCTAGTGATGAAGTCACCGTTGAAGTCAATGACTGCTGTCTTTCCACTTTCCGTAACCAACGTTAGTTGGAGCAAGTTGCTATCTCTATTTGAAGAAACAGAAAATCTGACGCATTTTCCACTTACTGCAATTTCAATTTCTGGATCTTTAGCCAAAGCCGGCTCCTGTTCCCCGCCAAAGATCACCTCTTCGGGGAATGAGCTTTTATGCACTATTAAGTCGCGAGCGGGAAAGTCGTAACGCAGCGGTAGATCACCGAGAACCTTTTTAGTAGCGGCATATACAAATAGATCTGCCACTTCTAAAAGAGCATGTTTTGAATCACCCGCGACCTCTATGGGTAGATGGGAAGAACCCATAGGACCCTCAATAACCAAATCTTTGGCTAACACGGACCATTTAGGCATTTTTGAGAACCATCGAATTTTTGCTTGCTCTCTGTCCAAAAATATTTTTCTAACTCTTAATCCTCGATCTACTCTCCTCGCATGTACTCGCCAATTCGGCATATTTCTTTTTAGAAAACTCGGGGTCGTGACCGGATCGGCTGGGACTCGTATATCTGCCGGATCCAAATACAAAGCAACAGCAAGAAAAGCTTGTAGCGTTATCCACCGTTCATTCACGTCCTGAACGGAATCTGCATGTCCATTCTTTCCGACAAGTCTCACTCGCTTCGGGTAGCCCCCTGCCGGGATATGCGAAATCAGATATTTTGCCGAGCTTTCAGCAACAGCCTTCAGTATGTCTGCGCATAAATTAATCGCATCAGTGTTCGATAGTTCTTTCCATTCAGTTCTGGACCGACCCGCAGGAGAAAAAAATTGACTGCAATGAATAGGGGGTTCAGGCTGACCTCCATAACGCATTTTTATCTGCCCAATACTCCGCTCAGTTTTCGCGACATTAGTTTCTGGAATAAGCACCAATCCGTAGAACGCACCGTGTTCATTAATACTTTCATCGCCAAATGCGACATAGCATTCATTCAGAGGAAAGTTAAATGGACTTGCGGGGTCGGAATAATCAATAGCGTCCATGTCTACTCCCTTTCTTACGCGTGCTCAGAGCGTGATGTACAAAGATCATCCTGTTACTC
>NZ_JBFUAZ010000590.1:0-2658 GCF_056406035.1 Polaromonas sp. P1_E1_2
CTGCAGGGCTTTGGCCTTCTCGGTGTTCAGGGCGGCGCTTTGTACAGGGTTTTGGGCGGGGTTCAGTTTGCTGGTCAGTTCCATGAAAAACTCCTTGAAAATCAATGATGTAAAACTTTTTTCTCTAATTTCCAGCCTCTGCTTTTAATCACAGCGCTGGATGCATGATCAGTACTTTATGAGCACCATTGAAATAAGTAAACCATATTTTTAGTCAGTTTGCCTGATCAATTGGGTTACCATGATTTCATGGCCGAAACGCCCATTTCACCGACCCTGTCCAGCCCCTTTGGTGCCACCGAAGCAAGCTGGCGGCAGACCCACTTCGGCCGCCTGATGGGCCATGCGCTGCGCCGCTTTGATGAGCGCGTGCTGTCACTGATGGCCAGCAGCATCGAGGTACCGCTGGCGCTGTCCAACCTCGCGGCGCGCGACCAGGTCGGCGCCGCGCACATCCACATCACACGCCACCTGGCCGTGGGCGGCTCGCGCCTGACGGACCTGGCGCAAAGCGCGGGCATGAGCAAGCAGGCCATGGGCGACCTCGTCGACCAATGCGAAGCCTGGGGTTTGGTGACGCGCCAGCCCGACCCGCACGACAAACGCGCCCGCCAGGTGGTGTTCACCGAATCGGGCCTGCTCTGGCTGGAAGCCTTTCACAGAGCGGTTCGGCAAGCCGAGGATGAGTTTCGCCAGGCTGTGGGGCATGATGTAGCTACGGTGGTCGCGCTGGGACTCGAGGCCTACGCAGCAGCCTGATCCCAACCGACGTCAGCAAACCTCTGGCGACAAAAGCCTAAAATTTGCCGAACAAGTAAAACTGGCCCACAGCTCCCGTAATGCGGGCCACTCCCCGGAGACAACCATGCGTATCCTGATTGCCGAAGATGACCAGGTCCTGGCAGACGGCCTGCTGCGCACTTTGCGCGCCTCCGGTGCGGCAGCCGACCACGTGGCCAGCGGCACCGAAGCCGACGCCGCGCTGCTCACCAACACAGAATTCGATCTGCTGATCCTGGATCTGGGCCTGCCGCGCATGCACGGGCTGGAAGTGCTCAAGCGCCTGCGCGCCCGCGGCTCGGCCATGCCGGTGCTGATCCTGACCGCCGCCGACAGCGTGGAAGAACGCGTCAAGGGCCTGGACTACGGCGCCGACGACTACATGGCCAAACCGTTTTCACTGCAGGAACTCGAAGCCCGTGTGCGCGCGCTGATCCGCCGCGGCATGGGCGGCGCCAGCAGCACCATCAAGCACGGCCCGCTGGTGTACGACCAGGCCGGACGCGTGGCCACCATCGACGGCCAGATGCTGGAGCTGTCGGCGCGCGAACTCGGCTTGCTCGAAGTGCTGCTGCAGCGGGCCGGCCGCCTCGTCAGCAAGGACCAGCTGGTGGAACGCCTCTGCGAATGGGGCGAAGAAGTCAGCAACAACGCGATCGAGGTGTACATCCACCGGCTGCGCAAGAAGATTGAAAAAGGCCCGGTGCGCATCGCGACCGTGCGCGGGCTCGGTTACTGCCTCGAAAAAATACCAAATTGATGAGCCCCCACGGTTGCTCACTGCGTGTAGCGCCCTGCCCCCCGAGGGGGCCGCTGCGCCTGCGGCCCGGCAAAGCCGGTTCCGCGGCCCCTGCTGGCATGAAGAGCATGCGCGCCGGACGGACGTCCCGCACGCTTCTTGACCTGTGGCTCTGAGACTCTTCCAGCGCGAGCGCCGAAGCCTCTTCGGCGAGATCCTCGACTGGATGCTCACGCCGCTGCTGCTGCTATGGCCGATCAGCCTGGCGCTGACCTGGCTGGTGGCGCAGAACATTGCAGGCAAGCCATTTGACCGTGCGCTTGAATACAACGTGCAGGCACTGGCCAAGCTGGTGGCGGTCAAAAACAACCAGGTGCAATTCAACCTGACGGCGCCGGCGCGCGAGATCCTGCGCGCCGATGACACCGATCTGGTCTATTACCAGGTTGTGGGCACGCAAGGCGAACTGCTCAGCGGCGAACACGACCTGCCCCTGCCGCCCGATGAAGACAAGCCCACCAACGGCGAGGTGCGGCTGCGCGAAGACCTGATCCAGGGCGAGGATGTCCGCGTGGCCTATACCTGGCTCAAGGTCGAGGTCAAAGCCCCGGCGCCGACAGGCAAGGCGGCGGCACCGCGCAGCGACAAGAGCGCGGGTGCACCCGAAGCCGTGTCCGCCCAGATGGTGCTGGTGCAAGTGGCCGAAACGCTGGAAAAGCGCAAGACGCTGGCCACTGAAATCGTCAAGGGCACCATGGTGCCGCAGTTCGTAACGCTACCGCTGGCCGTACTGCTGGTGTGGCTGGCACTGGTGCGCGGCATCAAGCCGCTGGCCCAGCTTGAAAAGCGCATCCGCGCACGCAAGTCCGACGACATGAGCCCGCTCGATGAAACCGCGGTGCCAGAAGAGGTAGCACCGCTGGTGTCCTCCATCAACGATTTGCTGAGCCGGCTCAAGGTGTCGCTGACCACGCAGAAACGCTTTCTCGCCGATGCCGCGCATCAGTTGAAGACACCGCTGGCGGGCCTGCGCATGCAGGCCGACCTGGCGCAGCGCGAAACCGATGCCGACGAACTCAAAAAATCGCTCAAGCACATCGGCCGTGCCAGCATACGTGCCACCCACACCGTCAACCAGC
>NZ_JBFUAZ010000591.1:0-2641 GCF_056406035.1 Polaromonas sp. P1_E1_2
CCCCCCCCGGGGGGCGCCACCAGTGGCCCGGCAAAGCCGGTTCCACGGCGGCCCGCGAATGGAATCCTTTTGCCTTCATTCGCAGACGCTTCCAGAAGTGGTGGCAAAGCAAGCTGCCGTTCACCGACAGCGTGTCGTTGACCCAGCGCAACGTGTACATCCTGCCCACGCGCCCGGGCCTGATGCTGGGCGTGACGCTGCTGGTGCTGCTGGTGGCGTCCATCAACTACCAGCTCAACCTGGGCTACCTGCTGACRTTCCTGCTGGCCGGCAGCGCGCTGGTCGGCATGCACGTCTGCCACGGCACGCTGCGCGGTCTTGCTATGAATTTAGTAGCGCCTCCCGCTCACTATGCGGGCGCTACCGCCGCATTTGATGTAAAACTCATGAACGCCAGGCGTACCGCACGTCACGGCATCGGTCTCAGCGTGCTGGATCCGCATGATGTCGACGCCAAGAAGGACGCGAAAAAATCCGAGCAACACTGGGTGTGGACCGACGTGCCCGCGCAGGGCAGCAGCGTGGTGCAGGTGGCCTTCACGCCGCCGCGGCGCGGCTTGCACCGGCTGCCAACGCTGACCGCTGAAACCCGTTATCCGCTGGGCACCTTCCGTGTCTGGACGGTGTGGCGGCCGGCTGCCCAGATACTGGTCTATCCGCAGCCCGAAGCCCACCCGCCACCGCTGCCGCCGGGCGAGCCCCGCTCCGGCGGCGCAGCGGCGGCCTCACGGGCGCAGAGCACGGGTGAATTCGACGGCGTACGCGGTTACCGCCGCGGCGACCCCATGAAACTGATCGTCTGGAAAAAAGCAGCGAAGGCCGATGAACAGGGCAACGGCCTGGTCGTGCGCGACACACAGCAAGCCCAGCGGCATGAGCTCTGGCTGGACTTCATGAATGCGGGCTCCGGGGGTATCGAACAAAAGCTTTCGCGGCTGTGTGCCTGGGTGTTGATGGCTGACAAACTTGCGCTGGACTATGGCTTGAGGTTGCCTTCGCTGGAGATCAAGCCTGCCAGTGGGGAGGCGCATAAACGGCTTTGCCTGGAGGCGCTGGCGGTATGTTGATGGTTTCTGGGTTTGTCCGACTGGGGTGCCATTTGCTTAGGACTGCTAGCCGGGCAACCCCTGGCCAGCAATCGCAGCAAAGCCCGCGGCAATCGAGACAGCGCGAAGGCGGTCAGCAGGAGCAACAATGCTGACCCGCCTCAAAACCCTTCCCCGCGACGCCCGCGACACCCTGTTCCTGTTGCTGGTCATCGCCTGGGTGCTGCTACCGCAGGTGGGCAACCTGCCGCTGTGGTGCAGCGCACTGGCCAGTACCGTGCTGGTGTGGCGCGGCTGGCTGGCCGTGCAGGCACGGCCGCTGCCGGGCAAGTGGTGGCTGCTGGCCCTGCTGGCCCTGACCATTGGCGCCACGCTGACGACGCACCGAACCCTGCTCGGCCGCGATGCGGGTGTTACTCTTCTGGTGGTGTTGCTGACGCTCAAGACCCTGGAGCTGCGGGCCCGGCGCGACGCCTTTGTGGTGTTCTTTCTCGGCTTCTTCTGCATGCTGAGCAATTTCTTTTATTCGCAGTCGCTGCTTACCGCCTTCAGCATGCTGCTGGGGCTGATGGGGCTGCTGACCGTGCTGGTCAATGCCCACATGCCGGTGGGCAAACCGCCGCTGCTGCAAGCCGCCAAAACAGCTGGATGGATGGCCCTGTTGGGCGCGCCCATCATGCTGGTGCTGTTTTTGCTATTTCCGCGCCTGGCGCCTTTGTGGGGAGTACCGAGCGACGCCATGACCGGCCGCAGCGGCCTGAGCCCCAGCATGCAGGTGGGCACTATCGCCACCCTGGCACTGGACGACAGCGTGGCCATGCGCATCCGGTTTGAGGGCGGCAAGCCACCACCCCAGCGAGAGCTGTACTTCAGGGGGCCTGTGCTTTCAAACTTCGATGGGCGCAACTGGCAGCCGCTGCGCGCGTTCCTGCCATCGCGTTATGCCCTGCCTGCTAACCTCGAAGTGGCTGGTGCGCCTGTCAACTATGAAGTGACTCTTGCCCCCAATAATCAACCATGGATTTTCGTGATGGAGGCGGCCCCGCAGAGCCCCGACTTACCCGGATACCGCAATACCATGGAGGCCGATCTCCAGTGGTTCACCAACCGGCCTGTCACCGATCTGGTGCGCTACAAGGCCCAGAGCTATCCGATCTTCAAGCATGGGCCGCGCCAGCAGGTGATCGGCCTGCAGGAATTTGTAGCGCTGCCGGCCGGCTTTAATCCCCGCACGCTGGCGCTCGCAGCCGAGATTCGCCGCGACCCGCGTTATGCGGCGGCAAATACCCGCACGCTGGTGCAAGTTGCGCTGGAACGGCTGCGCACCGGGGGCTACGTTTACACGCTGGAGCCCGGTGTGTACGGGCAACACACCGCCGACGAATTCTGGTTTGACCGCAAGGAAGGTTTTTGCGAACACATCGCCTCGGCCTTTGTCATCCTGATGCGCGCCCTCGACATTCCGGCGCGCATCGTCACCGGCTACCAGGGCGGCGAGCTCAACAGCGTCGACGGCTACTGGATGGTGCGGCAAAGCGACGCGCATGCCTGGGCCGAAGTCTGGCAGGCAGGTGAAGGCTGGGTGCGCGTAGACC
>NZ_JBFUAZ010000592.1:0-2628 GCF_056406035.1 Polaromonas sp. P1_E1_2
GGGCGGTGTTGATGGTGATGCCGCGTGCCTTTTCTTCGGGTGCCGCGTCAATTTGGTCGTAGCCCTTGGCTTCGCCGCCGAACTTGGATGCCAGAACGGTCGTGATCGCCGCCGTCAGCGTCGTCTTGCCATGGTCCACGTGGCCAATCGTGCCTACGTTGACGTGCGGCTTGGTCCGCTCAAATTTGCCTTTTGCCATTTTTTCAACTCCAGAAATTTATAAAGAGTTACAAAACCAGTTACCACTACAGCCTGCAACAGCGCCTCGTACGCCGCACCGACTCAAAATTTGGTGCCCTTTGCGGGAATCGGACCCGCGACCTCTCCCTTACCAAGGGAGTGCTCTACCACTGAGCCAAAAGGGCTGAACTCAAAACCAAAATTGCAATCTGGCGCAAGATTCAAAAGCAGAACCATAAAGCAGCTTTATGGAGCGGGAGACGGGAATCGAACCCGCGTCATTAGCTTGGAAGGCTAGGGTTCTACCATTGAACTACTCCCGCGCAGCTCTGCCAATTCAACTCACACCAAAATCACTCACGACCCAAAACACGCTTTACGCGACTTTCTTGCGCCGCCCGCTTGCCAAAATCAAAACAAAATCTGGTGGATGAGGCTGGATTCGAACCAGCGTAGGCGTTAGCCAACAGATTTACAGTCTGCCCCCTTTAGCCACTCGGGCACCCATCCTTCAAGCGAACCTCGGATTATGCCACGGTTTTATGTCGGACGAAATGCCAAGGCATGGCAAAAAGCATTAAAAAAGCTGCCGCATGCCTCGCCAGCGCATCTCCCGACCACACCTTCACCCCGGGATGCCCCTGGGTACCGCGGAAAGCCCCCGAAAACGCGGCATAACCCGGTCCGGCCCTAATCCCCAGACCCTGCCGCCCTCCCATGGCGGCTGCGGCCAGGCTTCGGGCATGATGTGTCAGCCTTTCATCAATGCCAGAGTGAATCGCATGGATATTGCCGTCCCGGGCACCCTCCCGCGCCACCGGCCAACCTGGATAACGTGAGACCGTCTACTCATGAGCACTGTCACCGTACCCGCACTTCCCTCCTCCCCCGCTGAGCCGTCTTCCCTGCGCCGGGTCAATCTTGCTTTGCAAGGTGGCGGATCACACGGCGCATTCACCTGGGGGGTGCTGGATGCCCTGCTGGCGGACGAGCGCATCGAGTTTGACGGCATCAGCGGCGCCAGCGCCGGGGCGGTCAACGCCGTGGCGCTGGCACACGGATTCGCTACCGCCCAAAAAGACAACTCCCCCGAAAAAACCAACCCGCGGGAGGCGGCACGTGCGTCCCTCAGCCGGGTCTGGCAGGGCGTTGCCGCCATGGGCAGCCTCGGCTCCATGGCTGACAGCATCAGCAAGATGCTCATTGGGGGCTGGGCCGCCAATAAAGTGAGTGCAAACTTAATGAATAGCGCAATGACACAGTGGATGTCACCCTACCAGTCCAATCCGCTGGACATCAACCCTTTGCGCAAACTGCTGGAGGCAGAAATCGACTTTCACGCCATTGCGGCCATGCACACAACCAAGGCCTTCGTATCGGCGACCCATGTCACCACCGGTCGGGCAGAGATCTTTGCCGGCAAGCGCCTGACTTTGCAGGCGGTGATGGCTTCCACCTGCCTGCCCACGCTGTTTCAGGCGGTTGAAATCGATGACCAGCACTATTGGGATGGCGGGTTCTCGAGCAATCCCTCGCTGCTGCCGCTCATCAGTGATTGCAGCAGCCGCGACATCATTGTTGTGCAGATCAACCCCTTGCGGCGCCCCGAGATTCCCCACACGCCTCACGACATCGCGGACCGGGTGAACGAGCTGACCTTCAACGCCAGCCTGCTGTCCCAGATGCGCACCATCGACTTCATCAACCGCCTGCTGGCCGATGGCCGCTTGCAGGAGGGCGAGAAATACAAGAGCCTGCTGCTGCACCGCATCGACGGCGGCGAGGCGCTGGAAAGCCTGCCCTCGTCCAGCAAGATGTCGGCCGACACGGCCATGATCGAAAAACTGTTTGAGATGGGCCAGGGCGCAGCCAAGCGTTGGCTGCGCCGTCATTTTGAGGCGCTGGGCCTGCAAAGCACAGTCAATATCCGGCGCGACTACGTGGGCAGCCTTCCGGCGGAGTTTTAGCCCATCTTCAGAATTTAAGACTTTTCGGCCTTCCGACCAGGCGGGACGAGCGCAAGCAGCTATCAAAACAATAGCAGCCTAGACCTTCGGATGTGCGTCACGCCATTCGCGCGCCTGTGAGAAATGGCCGCAACCGATAAAAGGCAAGGGTGGCCGCATCGCCGACAGCGGCGACGGGTGGTTGGCCACCAGCACCTTGTGGCGCTTCGCATCAATCAATGCCCGCTTGCTCTGGGCATGTGCCCCCCACAGCATGAAGACCACCGGGTGGTCGCCTTCCGCGACCTGGCGGATCAGTGTGTCGGTCAATACTTCCCAGCCCTTGCCGGCGTGGCTGGCCGGCAGCCCTTCCTCAACTGTGAGGCAGGTGTTGAGCAACAGCACCCCATGGGTCGCCCACTTCACCAGGCTGCCGCCGGGCACCGGAAACTGGGGCGGGGGCGTACCCAGGTCGCGTTGCAGCTCCTTGAAGATATTGCGC
>NZ_JBFUAZ010000593.1:0-2625 GCF_056406035.1 Polaromonas sp. P1_E1_2
CAGCTACCTTGCCACCCGGTTTTCAGCCAAAGAGGCTTTCAGCAAGGCGATCGGCACCGGCATGCGCATGCCCATGACCTGGCGCAGCTGCGAAATCGCCAAGGCGCCCAGCGGTAAACCCGAGATCGTGCTGCACGGCACGCTCAAGGCCTGGTTTGAAGCCCGCCAGCTCACTGCCCATGTGTCCGTCACCGACGAAACCGATTACGCCGCCAGTTTTGTGGTTGTAGAGAAAAATAGCCCCTAGCGCCCGTAAATATTGCGCTGGCAGCTATCAATTTRATAGTATTTAATTCCTGATTTCAATCCCATGACCCAGCACGCTCCCCTCATCATCGACATCGCCGGCCTCACGCTGACCAAGGCTGACCGCCGGCGCCTCAAGCACCCCTTGACCGGCGGGATCATCCTGTTTGGCCGCAACTGGCAAGACCGCCGGCAACTGAGCGCGCTCTGTGCTGAGATAAAGAGCATCCGGCCGGACTTGCTGATTTGCGTGGACCACGAAGGCGGCCGCGTGCAGCGCTTCAGGACGGATGGTTTTACCCACCTGCCGCCTATGCGCGCGCTGGGCTCGCTGTGGATGAAGGACCAGCTTGCGGCCACCAACGCCGCCACCGCCTGTGGCTACGTGCTGGGTGCCGAGTTGCGCGCTTGCGGCGTTGATTTCAGTTTCACGCCGGTGTTGGACCTCGATTGGGGTGAAAGCGGGGTCATTGGCGACCGGGCCTTTGGCCGCGACCCGCGCGTCGTCACGCTGCTGGCCAAAAGCCTGATGCACGGCCTGCTGCAGGCGGGTATGGCCAATTGCGGCAAGCACTTCCCCGGCCATGGTTTCGTCAAGGCCGACTCCCATACCGACATCCCGGTCGACAAACGCAGCCTGAAGGCCCTCCTGGCCGACGACGCCGCACCTTACGAGTGGTTGAACACCACGTTGACCAGCGTGATGCCCGCGCACGTGATTTACCCCAAGGTGGACGCCCGGCCGGCAGGTTTCTCGGAAAAATGGCTGACCTACATCCTGCGCGGCCAGCTGGGTTTTGGCGGCGCGATTTTCAGCGACGACCTGAGCATGGCCGGCGCACGCCTGATCGACGGCAAGGAAGTCAGCTACACCGAGGCTGCTGTCACTGCGCTGAACGCCGGCTGCGACATGGTCCTGCTGTGCAACCAGTCGGTGGGGGAGGGCAAACCGGTGGACGAACTGCTGGACGGCATGGCCGAGGCGCTGCTCAAGGGCCAGTGGGAAGCGCTGGAGTCCAGCGAGCTGCGCCGGCTGGACCTGCTGCCCGCCACCCCAGCCCACGAATGGGACGAACTGATGCTGCACCCGGCGTATATGCACGCGATGGGGCTGATTCTCTGAGATGCGTTTGCCGGAGATGCTATTAAATAAATAGCTGATGGCGCAAAACTGTATTGGGTTTCAGGCCTTTTCCTTGTAAATTTGACCGATTCGGAACCCGCGCGGGCGGCTGTGACCACACCGCAGTGGGGTCAGGCTGAAGGCCACTCCAGCCGGCCCACCGCATCCATATGCGTCAGGTACACCCGCAGGTCAAATTCATACTGGTGGTAGCGCGGCTCCATATGGGTGCAGAGCTGGTAAAAAGCCTTGTCGTGCGCTTTTTCCTTGATGTGGGCCAGTTCGTGCACCGCAATCATCCGCAAAAACTCTTCCGGCACTTCCCTGAACAGCGTTGCCACCCGGATTTCACGCTTGGCTTTAAGTTTGCTGCCCTGGACCCTGGAAACAGTGGTGTGTGTGCCCAGCGCATGGGCAATCACGTGCAGCTTGCTGTCAAAAGCGACTTTGGAAAGCGGCTCCGAGCTGCGTAAAAACTCGCTTTTGAGTCCCATCACGTAGTCGTACAGGGCCTTGTCGGTCCGCACGCCATGGGCAAGGGGGTATTTGGCAAGCAGCACCTCACCCAGCCGGCCCTGCGCCAGCAGCTGCTGCACCTGGGTCTGCAGACTGTCGGGGTAGCCGAGAAGGTATTTCAATAGCACCCCCGTCCAGGCTCACTGCGTGTAGCCTGTTCCCCCCTCAAGGGGACGGCGCCAGCGGTCTGGCAAAGCCAGTCCCGCGGCCCCTGCTGGTGTGGAATCGGGGATGGCGAAGTGCGCGATCGTGGGCTAAACCTCACGTCGCAGCGCGGGGAAGAGAATCACATCACGGATGCTGGGGCTGTCGGTCAGCAGCATCATCAGCCGGTCTATGCCGACGCCGCAACCGCCGGTCGGCGGCATGCCGTATTCCAGCGCGCGGATGAAGTCGTGGTCATAAAACATGGCTTCGTCGTCACCACTGTCCTTGGCGGCTACCTGGGCGTTAAAGCGCGCGGCCTGCTCTTCAGCGTCATTAAGCTCACTGAAACCATTGCCGAATTCGCGGCCGGTGATGTAGAGCTCAAAGCGCTCTGTCACCTCCGGACGGCTGTCGTTGGCGCGTGCCAGCGGGGAGATTTCGGTCGGGTGCTCCATGATGAAGGTCGGCTGCCAGAGCTTTTCTTCCACCGTTTCCTCAAAATAAAGCACCTGCAGGCTGGCCAGCGAACGGGTCGAGAGGCGGTCTTTTTCTTCGCTCATGCCGAGCTTCTTGAGGGCGTTCGTCAGCCAGGC
>NZ_JBFUAZ010000594.1:0-2616 GCF_056406035.1 Polaromonas sp. P1_E1_2
GCGTTGCGTTGTGCCCGCCTGAAGTTCACCGCCGATGGCCTGGTGAACTTCCATCGTGATGACCGGGAAACCCGTAAAGCCCCGCAACCGCTATTATTTTGATAGCCGCTTGCGCTCGCTCTGATTAGGTCGGAGGCCATTTTGACGCCTGAAATCAGGCTGTCTCGACCTCAAAACACCTGAAAAGGGCTGCCCAAGAGGCGTTGAAAGAGGCCTTGAGCCTGTTTTTGAACCAATTTCAAACGCGAATAGTAGCCAGGGCCCAATAAAGACGGGCGCAAGCAGCTACCAAATGCATAGCAAATAGCCGGCGGCGTCTTGAGTTTGTATGCGATTTGGTGATTTGGCATCAGCGAGAACATCGGCGAGAAGAGCCGCCTCCTCCACCATTCAGTACCCGCATCAGCCCGGCGGAATGCTTTCCGCAAAGCTGGGCCGCTGCATCAGCTTGTCCTGCAGCTTGGTCAGGTTCGGATACATCTCACGCCAGTTGATTTGCGCAAAACGCAGGTCGAGGTAGCCGAGCGCGCAGCCGACCGCGACGTCGGACAGGCTGAAGTGGATGCCGCTGCAGAACGACTTGTCGCCCAGGCCGGTGCTCATGGCCTTGAGGGTGGCTTCGATCTTGCCCATCTGGCGGTCGATCCAGGCGTCGCTGCGCTGCTTGACGCTGCGGCCGGCCCAGGTGGCTTCGAGGCGCGCCAGGATGGCGGCGTCGATCAGGCCGTCGGCCAGGGCCTCCCAGGTTTTGACTTCAGCGCGCTCACGGCCCTGGCTGGGGATAAGCTTGCCGACAGGTGACAGGGTGTCGAGGTATTCGACGATGACACGGGAATCAAATACGGCTTCGCCGCCTTCCATGACCAGGCAGGGCACCTTGCCGAGCGGGTTGGAAGCCTGGATGGTGGTGTTGGCTGCCCAGACATCTTCCAGGACGAACTGGTAGTCGAGCTTTTTCTCGGCCATCACTATGCGCACTTTACGCACATAGGGGCTGGTAGCGGATCCGATGAGTTTCATGATGGTGTGAGATCGTGGTCCGGGGGAAGAGCATTCTATCGAGTAAGCCGGCAGCCAGGCTGACGGGGGTGTAACGTGCCGGGCAAGAAGATTCGCAAATATGCACATCTTTTCGGGCTTGCGGCAGCGGCTTCCGGCGCGGCGGGCGCGGCAGGCACCCGGCCTACAATTGGGCCATGAGCTCCTCTCCCCCTTTTTCCACGATCAACGCCCTGTCCCCACTGGACGGCCGCTACGCGAACAAACTGAACCAGTTACGTCCCCTGATGTCCGAGCAGGGCTATATGCACCGCCGCGTTCAGGTCGAAGTGGCGTGGTTCATCGCGCTGTCCGATGCCAAATTCGCCGAATTCAAGCCGCTGAGCCCGGGCGCCCGCACTTATTTGCTGGGTCTGGTCAAAAACTTCTCGGAGGCCGATGCGTCGGCCATCAAGGAAATCGAAAAGACCACCAACCACGACGTGAAAGCCGTCGAATACTGGATCAAGTCGAAATTCGAGGCCCGGCCGGAGCTGCAGGGCGCCAGCGAATTTGTGCACTTTGCCTGCACCAGCGAAGACATCAACAACACCAGCCACGCGCTGCAGCTTAAAAGCAGCCGCGACCTGGTGGTGCTGCCGGCGCTGGACAAGGTCATTGCGCAGCTGCGCGAAATGGCCCACATCTATGCCGAAGAACCCATGCTGAGCCGCACGCACGGCCAGACAGCCAGCCCGACCACGGTCGGCAAGGAAATCGCCAACGTGGTGGTGCGCCTGGCCAATGCGCGTGACAAGATCGCGGGCGTCAAGCTGATGGCCAAGATGAACGGCGCGGTGGGCAACTACAACGCGCATCTCTCGGCCTGGCCCGACTTCGACTGGGAGGCCTTCAGCCGCAACGTGATCGAAACGCCGGAACCGCTGGGCCTGGGCCTGACCTTCCAGCCCTACAGCATCCAGATCGAACCGCACGACTACATGGCCGAGCTGTTTGACGCGGTAGCCCGCACCAACACCATCCTGATCGACCTGGCGCGCGACATCTGGGGCTACGTGAGCGTGGGCTACTTCAAGCAGCGCCTGAAAGACGGCGAGATCGGTTCCTCGACCATGCCGCACAAAGTCAACCCGATTGACTTCGAAAACGCCGAAGGCAACCTGGGCCTGGCCAATGCGCTGCTGCGCCACCTGAGCGAAAAGCTGCCGATTTCCCGCTGGCAGCGCGACCTGACCGACTCGACCGTGCTGCGCAACATGGGCGTGGCGCTCGGCTACGCCGTGCTCGCCTATAACTCGATGGGCGTGGGTCTGAACAAGCTCGAACTCAACCGCGAAGCGCTGGGCGACGACCTGAATGCCTCCTGGGAAGTGCTGGCCGAACCGATCCAGACGGTGATGCGCCGTTACGGTGTGCAGGGCGCTTACGAAAAGCTGAAGGAAGTCACGCGCGGCAAAACCGTGAAGGCCGAAGACCTGCACGCGCTGATCCGTTCGCTGGAAATTCCCGACACGGAAAAAGAGCGTCTGCTGAAGATGACGCCTGGCAGCTATGTCGGCATGGCGGCCGAACTGGCGAAGAGGGTCTAACCCCCGTCCAGGCTCACTGCGTGTAGCC
>NZ_JBFUAZ010000595.1:0-2613 GCF_056406035.1 Polaromonas sp. P1_E1_2
GTACTGCACCACGTAGCCCTCCGGCGGCTATGTCGGACCCGGTCTCGGCCCTCGAATGAGAAAGTCAAATGGCCACCAGCTGCCGCACGCCGTTGGCTTCCATGTCCTTACCCTGGCCGCGCGCCCCCGGTGGACGACAAGCAGGTGGCCAAACTGCTGGCCGGCGTTGTGCTGGATGACGACCCCAAACCCGTTCGAGCTGCGGCCTGCGAGAAAACCGGCGACAACCAGTTAAGCCTGACCTTGACGGAAGGCAAATACCACCAGGTCAAGCGCATGGTCGCCGCCGTGGGCAACCGGGTGGAAGAGATCGGCGGCTTGCACCGCTCGCGTATCGGTTCGCTGGATCTGCCGATCGACCTGAAAGCGGTGAATGGCGCTGGTTGACGGTGCAAGACCTGACCCGCATCGCGGCCTGAGTACCGCCCTGCGCCAAATGCCGTCGGGGGGGTGAAGCAGCAGAGCCTGGCATTCCTTTGCCAATGCAGGATGCCCGGCACATCCACTGGCTCTGCCTATCGCAGTTCGGCTGGGCGGGTGTTGGACTGTATGAGAAACGAGTCATGCCAGTGATTGGGCATGCTGCTGGTGTGATCCTGGTCCCTGAGTGTGCGGATGCGGCGCTGTTGCGCCAGCGTTTTTTTCAGGCTGATGCGGGCGACTTCGAGGATCGCTTCTTCACGCTTGAGATGCCGGGCTTTTGTGGCCTCTTCGCCGAAAAATTCATTGCGAAGTACGTCGGGGTCCGGCAGCATGGACGGGTTGAGCACCGCGTAGGAAATGCCGCACTGCGCCAGCAAATTCCTTTTCAGGCTTCTGGCTTTTTGGGGGAGTCCGAAGGACTTGGGTACGTCCACGCAGCCGACTACGTGGCCGTCGCTCGCGCAAACTGAAAATGTGCAGGTGGTGTTCTGAAGCAATTCATACCAGTACAGGCTGTTTTCACTGGCATTGGGCCTGGTGAAACGAGTTACCGGCGTCTTGACCAGGACATGGTGATCGTCAAAAGTGCTGTTCATCCAGTGCCAGGTTCGCAGTTCTTCGCTATTCATCAACACTCGCGCATGCAGGGGCCAGTGTTTGGGAATGCGGCGTTTCCCCGGGTTTACCCATCGCGACCACAACCTGTACCATTCGTAGATGCGCTCCATACGGGGCTGCTCTACTGGCGACCATTCTGAGTTTCTGTGCATGACGAACTCCTGRTTGTTACGGGTTTTTACAATGTGCGCTTATTTACGTACCTTGTATTGAAATTCATCAGATTAATTGGCAATTTGTTACCAATTATTAAGATTGCGTGACTTATTGAACATAGGCCCATCGCTGAATTGGCCCCGTGAAACTTGCAAAAAGAGGAGTGCAATCAATGGATAAACGCAAATTTATGGGTGTGGCGGCATGGGGAGCCGTCGCTTTGCCTGAGCTGGCGCAGGCACAGCTGGCGCCCAAGGCGCTCCGAGGTCCGACATTGTTGACCGTCAGTGGGCTAATAGGTGCGGGCAACCGCGGCGCCCTCGATACCGCGCTTGACCAGATGATGGCCAAGCAGAAGATCAAATTCGACAAGGCGCACGCCTTTGACTTTGCCGCACTCACCGCGCTGCCGGCCGTCACCATCAAGCCGACGCTGGAATACGACAGCAAGCCGCACACCCTCAAGGGCCCCTTGCTGGCCGATGTGATGAAGGCCGCCGGCGTGAAGTTGACTGACAGGACGACGCTTTTCCTGCGCGCGGTAGACGGTTATGCCGCCCAGGTCACCGCCGCCGAGGCCGGCAAATACCGCTTCATCGTTGCCACTCACCTGGATGGTCAGCCCATGGCGCCGGCTCCCACTGGGTTGAAGAGCGCGAGGCATGAGTGATCTAACACGACAGCAACTGTGCGCGGCCTTGAGCATTAGCGAGTCCACAGTAAGGCGCCTAGAGGCGATGGGATTGCCATTTACGCCAGTGGGCGTAAGGGCGAAGCGCTATGACCTGGATGAGGTAAAGCGATGGCTCAGAGGTGGCGCATTAGGGCGTCGTGATGCGCGTGCGAGGCTGAGTCCGGAGTTAGAAAGTGCCGCACGAGCATTTATGGCTGCTGCCCGTYGCACCAAACTGCGTGTTACACCCAGCGCATAGCGACCTGGTCGTCCTCTCAGCCATGGCGGTTCTTTTCGTTTGTCGGACTCAACAGATCAGCAATGCGACCGGCGACAGGGTCAGTAGACTGTGCGATGCCTAACGCCCACGTCGCCCAAACATCAACCTGCGGGGACGATGGTTGGCCGGCTCGCTCAAGGACCATAGCGACATAACCGCGAATTTGTTGGCTGGTAGTCCATTGCGCGGCCTCCTCAAGAAGGCGTGCTCTGTGTTCTCTAGATGCACTGTCCTTTCCTGCATCCTGTTCCCGCCGCAAAGTTATTGCTTCATATGCGGCCCATTGAGCCTCCTGTAACGGTGTCTTCATTTTGGCTCCCTAACATGCGCTAGTGCAATATTTCGCCCCGGAACGGGGTCCYTTTCCGAAGCCACTCTCAGCGCCCAGGAAGCCCAATCTCTATGCGCCGCTGACGGCGGTGTTTCGGCTCGACTAATTACATCGGCAACGAAGGCTCTAATC
>NZ_JBFUAZ010000596.1:0-2611 GCF_056406035.1 Polaromonas sp. P1_E1_2
TGCCGACCATGCCGAGCACACCGATGGAAAGAATAAGCATGGCGATCAAGGCCTCGATCAGGCCTGCACCTCGCTGGCGACTCATGGACATGCGCTGACTCCTCCGTATTTTTTGACACTTACCCGGCCTGCTGAAGTGATGCAAATAGAGCGGTAGTGAGGACTGGTGTTGCTTTCGAGGATGTATGAAAGCGAGAAGTTGGACTGGGCAATGGATGCAAGCCCTCGAGAATCGAACGTTAGGCGCTTCAAAGAAGCACTATCTGACAGGTCAAAGCTGTCGACGCCAGGCTGGCGCACTGAAATCAGTGTCGAGCCGACCGTTGTCGGGTCGTTTTGTGTGGCGCTGCAACTGGGATTGGAAAAAACTATCCAGCCGGCTTGCCAGTTGCTCCCCGCCGTTGCGCATGTGGGGGTGCCCCCGGTAAGGGCATTGGAGGTATTGCTCGACATGCAGATGGTGACGCAATTGTTTCTGCTGATCGCTTCAATCCTCGCACGCGAGACGTCATTGGAAAATTCAGCCGTAATGGCGCCTGCCTGGTTTCGAACCATGAACTCCCTCAAATTAGGCAGTCCTATGGCCAAAATCATGGCTAAAACAGCAACTGTCACCATGATTTCGATGATGGTGAAGCCTGCGTCGCAAGCGCGCGGAGCCGCTTTGGTGGGGCGGCGTAAGGTTGTTGAGCACACGGTCATTCGCATGTCGTGAGTATAGGAACCGCCGTTGACGGGCGAGGCTCCGGCTGTCGGGCTCCGACTACCATTAATCTGGTGGCGGGTAGGGTTTTTGCCGTACCCGGAGCGATTTCTACCGCCTGACCTCGTCCACCAGGGTCTTGAATTCGTCAATATCCTCGAAGCTGCGGTAAACGCTCGCAAAGCGGACATAGGCCACCTTGTCGAGCTTGCGGAGCTCACGCATGACGAGCTCGCCGATGCGGTTGGACGGCACTTCCCGCAGCCCCAGGCTCAGGAGCTTTTCCTCGATGCGTTCAACCGCCGAGTCGACCTGCTCGGTGCTGACGGGCCGCTTGCGCAGCGCSAGGTTCAGGGACGCCAGGACTTTGCTGCGCTTGTACTCGATGCGCCTGCCGTCCTTCTTGACGATGGACGGGAAGGTGACATCGGGCCGCTCATAGGTTGTGAAGCGCTTTTCACAYGCGCCGCACTGGCGGCGGCGGCGTATGAAYTCGGCRTCTTCGCCCACGCGCGTCTCCACGACCTGGGTTTCAAGGTGGCCGCAAAAAGGGCATTTCATGAGAGGTAGCCCGAATCTGAAGGTGTAAATCGGCCTCTAGCCCAATCAGGACATGCGCGGGCAGCTATCAAAATCATAGTGTCCGCACTGTCCGTCATGATCAGCGGTAGACCGGGAAGCGGCTGGTCAGGGCGTGGACCTTGGCACGGACCGCTTCGATGTTGGCCGCGTCGCGCGGGTTGTCGAGCACGTCGGCGATCAGGTTGGCCGTGGCGCGGGCTTCTTCGTCCTTGAAGCCGCGGGTCGTCATGGCCGGGGTGCCGATGCGCACGCCGCTGGTGACCATCGGTTTTTCGGGGTCGTTCGGGATGGCGTTCTTGTTGATCGTCATGTGGGCGCTGCCCAGCACGGCTTCGGCTTCCTTGCCGGTGATGCCCTTGGCGCGCAGGTCGACCAGCATGACGTGGCTCTCGGTGCGGCCGCTGACGATGCGCAGGCCGCGCTGGGTCAGGGTGTCGGCCACGATCTGCGCGTTCTTCACGACCTGCTGCTGGTAAGCCTTGAACTCGGGCGCCATGGCTTCCTTGAAGGCCACGGCCTTGGCGGCAATCACATGCATCAGCGGGCCGCCCTGCAGGCCGGGGAAGATGGCGCTGTTGATGGCTTTTTCGTGTTCGGCCTTCATCAGGATGATGCCGCCACGCGGGCCGCGCAGGCTCTTGTGTGTGGTCGACGTGACGATGTCGGCGTGCGGCACCGGGTTGGGGTACACGCCCGCAGCCACCAGGCCGGCGTAGTGGGCGATGTCGACCATGAAGATCGCGCCAACGGCCTTGGCCACCTTGGCGAAACGCTCGAAATCGATGCGCAGGCTGTAGGCCGAGGCGCCGGCGATGATCAGCTTGGGTTTGGCCTCGTGGGCCTTGCGCTCCATCGCGTCGTAGTCAATCTCTTCCTTGTCATTGAGGCCGTAGGAGACGACGTTGAACCACTTGCCGCTCATATTCAGGGCCATGCCGTGCGTCAGGTGGCCGCCTTCGGCCAGGCTCATGCCCATGATGGTGTCGCCGGGCTTGAGGAAAGCCAGGAACACGGCCTCGTTGGCCGATGCGCCGCAATGCGGCTGCACGTTGGCGGCCTCGGCACCGAAGATGGTTTTGATGCGGTCGATGGCGAGCTGCTCGGCCACGTCGACGTGTTCGCAGCCGCCGTAGTAGCGGCGGCCGGGGTAGCCTTCAGCGTATTTGTTGGTGAGCTGCGAGCCCTGCGCGGCCATGACGGCGGGCGAGGCGTAGTTTTCGCTGGCAATCAGCTCGATGTGGTGTTCTTGCCGGGCATTTTCAGCCTGGATGGCGGCGAAGATTTCAGGGTCGGTTTGTTCAACCAGGATGTTGCGGTGGTACATGG
>NZ_JBFUAZ010000597.1:0-2603 GCF_056406035.1 Polaromonas sp. P1_E1_2
GCCTTGAGCCGCACCGTCATCTGCCAGCGTTCGCCGGCGCGCAGGACTTGCGGCTGACGCTGCAGGGCCAGCGCTATCTCGAATGGGTCGGCGTCTTGGGCCGGCACGGCGGGCTCGCGCCCGGCAAAGCCCGAATACCAGCCCAGCATGACGTGCGGCGGCAAGGTGACTTTGCCACCATTGAGGCGGGCAGATTCCACGGCCAGGCGAAAGCGCACGCCGTCTTCTCCGGGTTGCGGCATCGCCAGCACCTGACCCGTGACCTCGATATCGCGGCCCTCCAGCGCCGGATCGAGCGCCGCAGTCAGGAAAACGCCGGCACGCCAGCCCGTGAGGCCCACAC
The DNA here is from genome assembly GCF_056406035.1 of Polaromonas sp. P1_E1_2. NCBI lineage: Bacteria > Pseudomonadati > Pseudomonadota > Betaproteobacteria > Burkholderiales > Comamonadaceae > Polaromonas > Polaromonas sp. P1_E1_2. Next base: position 344 of record NZ_JBFUAZ010000597.1, read on the forward strand.
CGAGCAAGGCAGCGAGGGCAAAGGCCGAAACCACCCTGCCCCACGAAGGAAGGCGCAGCCTGCCAAAGCGCAGGTACAGGCCAGCCAGGGTGCAGGCCAGCAGTGCCATGGCGGCATATACCGGTTGCGGCCACAAGGCGGACTGCTGCAACTGCAAGGCAACACCCGCAATAAAACCGGCAAACACCGGCCCCGGGCTTGCCGCATACAGCCGTGCCCCGGCCGATACAGGTCGATTCAAACCCCGCCTCCCCTTTGAACTGTTTTTATGCACTGACCGCTTTGAGCTTAACGGGAAAGCGCGGCAGGTAAACAACAAACAGCGCCAAACAGCCGGTTCACACTCAAGAGACCACGTGGCGCAGCTCTTGCTTTCAGAAATGCCACCAAATCCGGGTAAGCTGTTTACACGGCGTTCCTGAGACCGCAAGATGTGGCGGTCTGTTGAACGTATTTTCCTGAGGGCGTGATTGCACGCCCGTTCCTTTAAAAGCGAGGTTGCCTTGTCCATCCACGTCGCCCTGAGCCACATCACGCATTACAAATACGACCGCCTGGTCAAACTCGGCCCCCAGGTCGTCCGCCTGCGGCCTGCGCCGCACAGCCGCACACAGGTACTGTCGTATTCCCTCAGGGTTGAGCCCGCCGGCCACTTCATCAACTGGCAGCAGGACCCGTTTGCCAATTACCAGGCCCGGCTCGTGTTTCCAGAGCCGACGCGCGAGTTCAAGGTCACGGTGGACCTGGTGGTGGAAATGGCGGTGTTCAACCCGTTCGACTTCTTCCTGGAGCCCGCCGCCGAGGAATTCCCGTTTACCTACAACGCGCTGCAGGCCCGCGAACTGGCGCCCTACCTGGCCACCCAGCCGGCCACGCCGCTGCTCAAGCGCTACCTTGAAAAAATCGACCACACGCCCAAACGCACCATCGACTTTCTGGTGGGCCTGAACCAGGGCCTGCAGTCGGACATCAAATACTCCATCCGCATGGAGCCCGGCGTGCAGACGCCTGAAGAAACCCTGCGCCTGGCCTGCGGCTCCTGCCGCGACACCGGCTGGCTGCTGGTGCAGCTGCTGCGGCACATGGGCCTGGCCGCGCGCTTTGTCTCGGGCTATTTGATCCAGCTGAAAGCTGACGTCAAATCCATCGACGGCCCCAGCGGTGCGGAAGCTGATTTCACCGACCTGCACGCCTGGTGCGAGGTGTTTTTGCCCGGTGCCGGCTGGGTCGGCCTGGACCCGACCTCGGGCCTGATGGCCGGCGAAGGCCACATTCCGCTGGCGTGCACGCCCGAGCCGTCGAGCGCAGCGCCGGTCGAAGGCGGCGTCGACAAATCCGAAGTCGAGTTCGAGCACCACATGGCGGTGCAGCGCATTTACGAGTCACCACGCGTGACCAAGCCCTACACCGAGGAGCAATGGCAAGCGGTGCTGGCGCTCGGCGAAAAGGTCGATGAAGACCTGGCGGCCGGCGACGTGCGCCTGACCATGGGCGGCGAGCCGACCTTTGTGGCCACCACCGACCGCGACGCGGCCGAATGGAACATCGACGCGCTGGGCCCGACCAAACGAGGCTATGCGACCGAACTCGTGCAAAAGCTGCGCGCCGAATATGGCGAAGGCGGTTTCCTGCATTTCGGCCAGGGCAAGTGGTACCCGGGCGAGCAATTGCCGCGCTGGGCACTCAGCATTTTCTGGCGCAAGGACGGCCAGCCGATCTGGCAGAACCCGAGCCTCTTCGCCGACGAGCGTCAGCCCTGCAACTACACCAGCGCCGACGCGCAGCGTTTTGTGCAGACACTGGCGGGCAAGCTGGGCCTGGCCACCACCTACATCACGCCAGGCTATGAAGATACCTGGTACTACCTCTGGCGCGAGCGCCGGCTGCCGGTCAACGTCGACCCGTTTGATTCGAAGCTGGACGACGCCATGGAGCGCGAACGCCTGCGCCGCGTCTTCATGCAGGGCCTGGATTCGGTGGTGGGCTACGTGCTGCCGCTACAAACCAAGGAGCAACTCAAGCAACGAAACGCAGGCGCCTCGCCCGCGCTGAGTGGGCCCAAATGGACCACCGGCCCCTGGTTTTTCCGCGAAGAACGCATGTACCTGATGCCGGGCGACTCGCCCATGGGCTATCGCCTGCCGCTGGATTCGGTGCCCTGGGTGTCCAAGACCGACTACCCCTACATGATCGAGTCCGATCCGTTTGCCCCGCGACAGGACCTGCCGGCGGCTTCCGCACTGGCGGCGCGCTACAACGG
>NZ_JBFUAZ010000598.1:0-2602 GCF_056406035.1 Polaromonas sp. P1_E1_2
CCGCAGCGCTGGCCGTGGCCTGGCCGGTGATGTACCACCACTCGGTGCGAAAGSCGGGATGGGCACCGCGGTCGCGTGGGAACGCCAGTGTTTTGGCCGGCAGGGCGTGGGCTTCCAGGCCAGCCAGGCTCGCCAGGCCGGCCGCGCCTCCCAGCAACAGCTGGCGTCTTGGCAAACCGGCGGGCAGGGGCGGGCGCATGCAGGCTCCGGGGTTCTTCAGGCCGGCACCGGCCGCATCAAGCGGTTGATCTGCTCGTTCGCTGCCGTGCAGTCCCCCATTTTTTCAGCGACCCAGCTGGCGTTGTAGTACGTGGGCAGGTAACGCTCGCCGGAGTCGCACAGCAGCGACAGGATAGAGCCCTGTTCTCCGCGCGCCAGCATTTCATGCGCCAGTGTGAGCATGCCCACCAGGTTGGTGCCGGTCGAAGGCCCGACCCTGCGGCCCAGCAGCTGCGACAAGGCCTGCATGGCGRCCAGCGAGTCCACGTCGGCCACTTCCACCATGCGGTCTATCACCGTGCGGATAAAGCTGGCTTCCACGCGCGGGCGGCCAATGCCTTCAATGCGCGAGCCTGCGCCGGTGAGGCCGGCATCGCCGGTGCGGTGATAGGCGCTGAAAACAGACCCCATCGGGTCAGCCACGCACAGCTGGCTGCCGTGACGCTGGTAGCGCACGTAGCGCCCGATGGTGGCGCTGGTGCCACCCGTGCCGGCGCCCACCACAATCCAGCGTGGCACCGGGTGCCGCTCGCGGGCMATCTGGCTGAACATGCTTTCGGCGATGTTGTTGTTGCCGCGCCAGTCGGTGGCGCGTTCGGCATAGGTGAACTGGTCCATGTAGTGTCCGCCGGTCTCGAGCGCCACCTTGCGCGCTTCGTCGTACACCTGCACCGCGCTTTCCACCCAGTGGCAGCGCCCGCCATAGAACTCAATCTGCGCCACCTTCTCGGGCGAGGTGCTGCGCGGCATCACCGCGACAAAGGGCAGGCCCAGCAGCCGCGCGAAGTAGGCTTCGCTGACTGCGGTGGAGCCACTGGACGCTTCAACGACAGTGGAGTTCTCGTGGATCAACCCGTTGCACAGCGCATACAAAAACAGCGAACGTGCCAGCCGGTGCTTGAGGCTACCGGTGGGATGGGTGGATTCGTCCTTGAGGTAAAAATCAATGCCGCGCGCAGCGAACTCCGGCAGCGGCAGCGGAATCAGGTGCGTGTCGGCGCTGCGCAGGTAGTCGGCCTCAATGCGGGCGATGGCGGCGCTGAGCCAGGAGCTGCTGGAAGTCTGGAGGGAAGTCATTGCCTGATTCTCGCAGCAAGACCTGTTGGCGTAAAACGTCTTTTACCGGCTTGCCGGCCGGCGCAGGGGCTTCAGCGCCATTCCCAGTGGCGGGGCCCAAGGTCATTCATCAGGCCGGGAATTTCACTGCGGCCAATGCCGATGTCATTGAGCTGGTGGTCGTTCATCAGCCGCAGCTCATTCAGGTTCCGTCGCCTCTGCGCGTTTTTGCGCAGGGCGGCCAGAAACCTTTGGCCCAGCTCTGTGACTGGAAAGCTGGGCAGGGCTCCCGGAAAAATTCTCATTGTCTTCGTCAGCATTTCGCGCACTCCTGGTAGGAAGTGCCCTATGGTGCTGAAAATCATGATATTGTGGAAGTTGAATTTTCTGATCGAAATTATCAGGATTACTGATAGATACACTTCCATGCGCGAACTGAACCTAGACCAATTAAGAACGCTGGTGGCCATTACCGACCTGGGCACCTTTTCTGCCGCAGCGCAGGGCCTGCACCTGGCGCAGCCCACCGTGAGCCTGCATGTGAGCGAGCTTGAAAGCCGTTTGGGCACGCCGCTGGTGGTGCGCGGCGGTCGGCGCGTTGAGCCCACACCGGCAGGCGCCGTGCTGGTTGAGCGGGCCCGCCGCCTGCTGCGCGACGCCGACGATGCGGTCGATGCGGTGAAGCGCCACGTCGAGGGCCGCACAGGCCGGGTCCGGCTGGGCACCACCACCGGCGTGCTGGTGTACTTTTTGCCGCAGGTGCTCAAGGCCATGGAGCAAGCCCACCCCGACATCGATGTCGAGGTCAGTATTCTTGGTTCCGCCGACACGCTGCAGCGATTGCTGGACGGCACGCTCGATGTCGGCCTGGTCGCCACACCGCCGCCTGCGCAGCGCGGCATGGTGATCACCCACTGGCGCAGCGACCCGATGATGGCGTTTGTACCCAAGCGCTGGAAGGCACCCAAACATGCCACGCCCGCATGGCTGGCCACCCGCCCGCTGATCTTCAACGAAACCCCGACCCACATGTACCGCATGACCATGGCCTGGTTTGCCGACGCGGGCTTCACGCCGCGCGCACGCATTGAGCTCAACTACTCAGAGGCCATCAAGAGCCTGGTGGCCGCCGGTTACGGCGCTGCGGTGCTGCCGAGGGAACAGTCGCTGGAAGAATCCAACGTGCGGCATGACGTGCAGCTGGTGCCGCTCAAGCCCGCACTGACTCGCCACACGGCCATGGTCCACAGGCCGCTCGATACGCTCGACGGCGCCACCCGCAACCTGCTCAAGACACTGGCGAGTTTTCGGCAGGCCTGAGCAGGGG
>NZ_JBFUAZ010000599.1:0-2601 GCF_056406035.1 Polaromonas sp. P1_E1_2
GGCCGGAAAAACACCCGTCGACAGATAGCGGTCGCCGCGGTCACAAACGACAAAGACAATCACGGCGTCTTTCACGGTTTTGGCGATTTCCTGTGCCACCCAGCAGGCTCCGGCCGCCGAGATGCCGGCAAAAATGCCCTCTTCCCGCGCCATGCGCCGGCACATGTCCTCAGCGTCAGCCTGGCTCACCAGTACCAGTTCATCGACCTGGYGGGGGTCGTAGATCTTGGGCAAGTACTCTTGTGGCCATTTGCGGATGCCGGGAATGCGCGAGCCCTCGCTGGGCTGGGCGCCGATGACCTTGATCGCCGGGTTTTTCTCTTTCAGATAGCGGGAAACACCGGTGATCGTGCCGGTTGTGCCCATCGCACTGACAAAATGTGTCACCTTGCCTGACGTATCTGTCCATATTTCGGGCCCGGTGGTCTCGTAATGGATGCGCGGATTGTCCGGGTTGGCAAACTGGTCCAGCACCCGGCCTTTGCCCTCTTTTTGCATCTGGTCGGCCAGGTCGCGCGAATATTCAATTCCAGCGCTTTTCGGCGTCAGGATCAATTCCGCGCCAAAAGCCTTCATGGTCTGGGCGCGTTCGATGCTCAGGTCCTCCGGCATGATCAGGACCATCTTGTAGCCCTTGATGGCGGCGGCCATGGCCAACGCAATGCCCGTGTTGCCGGAAGTGGCTTCAATCAGCGTGTCGCCGGGTTTGATGTCGCCGCGTTCTTCCGCGCGCTTGATCATCGAGAGCGCCGGGCGGTCTTTCACGGAACCGGCCGGATTGTTGCCTTCGAGCTTGCCCAGGATGACATTGCCGCGCGCGGCGTTTTCGGCGGCGTGAATGCGTTGCAGCGCGACCAGAGGCGTTTTGCCAATCGCGTCTTCAATGGTTGGATAGTTCATGGCCACACTGTGCCATAATTTGAGGCTTCGCTCCTCGCAGCCCGGGTGGTGAAATTGGTAGACGCAGGGGACTCAAAATCCCCCGCCGCAAGGCGTGCCGGTTCGATTCCGGCCCCGGGCACCACATCCCGAAAAGCCGGACGGTTTCAGACCGATCCGGCTTTTTCTTTTGTCAGACGCAGTTGTGCGTGCGGCTTCACATACACACACGCCCTTCAGGCGATACGCGGTGGGCAAAAAGCGGGTAGAGCCTACAGCGCCTGCCGGACTGCGCTCAACTTCCCAAAGAACATTTGCCGCAGTGTCCCGCAGAAGCTTTTCCAACATTTTTCACCTCAAGATTCGGTGCCAATCGCCAGTGCAAAAACACCGGCAAGGGCGCGTGGCGTGAATATACTTAAACCATCATCCCGCGCAGGTCTCGCACAACAAAGCAGAGGCAAGACTTATCCATTTCTCACACAAAACGCTTGAGTTGCCATGCAAAAAGCAAACTGTTCCCGAGGCATTTTTGAAGACCTTCTTTGCCAGAGTCTTTTTGAGCCGGAGCTGTTGAGGAATGTGGCAACCCTGCTGGACCAAGACCCTTTTTTCATGCGGGGGCATCTGGAGATGTTGTGGAGTGCCCAGAAAAAAGACCATGAGGAACTCTATGCCGGGGTTTTGCATGTCGCCTTGGCCTCAGCGGCCACGCTTTACCGCGGCGGCAAGCTTCAACTGAACACCTTGGCGCACTGGACATCATCAGATTTCGAAAGCCTGCGAGAGGTTTTACGGATGGGGCTGCAAAGAAAAGAGCTTTCCCTGTGGAAACGGGCGGGCATCTTTCGCCAGTTAAGGAGCCTGTCCCGCGTGATGCAGTCCATGCCGCCCGCAGACCCCGGCGAACAAAAATACCTTGTATTCCAGAAGACTGTGGATGTGCGTGAAATTGCCGCGGAGGTGAAGGGCATTGCGCCTTATTGGTGGGGCGTTCACACCCACAGGCAGGAGGCTCTTGATCACCACAGGCACACGCAGTCCATTGTGGTCAGGAACAGAAAGAAGCATGAACGCGATTACCTGCCCGCCGATGGCGTCCATGAGAGCGAGGAAACCGCTTTCTCCAGAAAATACCCCAAAACCAATGCGCTCGTCACCTCTTTGGCGCAGGAACTGGGCCTGGCCCTGGGCCGCGTTGTGTTGGTCAAGCTACCGGCTCACCACCAGGTTTACCGGCACTACGACGATGAAGAGTCTCTTGAGGGAAGAGACCGCTATCATCTGGTGCTGAGCTGCGGTGACAGCAATGTGCTGGAGTCCGGCAACAACCGTTTCAATGTGAAGCCCGGGGAACTCTGGTTCTTTGACAACAAGGTGATGCACAGAGCCGCGAACCTGTCGGGTGCGCCGCGTGTGCATATTATTTTTGATGGGTATGCGCTTTAGAAACCGGACCATCTGCGTACGAAGTCCAAGGCTGCTTTAAGCGCAGCCGCTGCACAGGGAAAATCTGATCGCCAGATGCGAYAGCAAACTCATCAGAGTCTATCGTTGCGTCCTTTATCTTTTCCCAGTTCGAGAGCGRCTCTTAACCTTCTAGCAGGTTTCGTGTGGATAACAGAGCGGCTCAACCATCCGCAAGTCATGCAAGAGCATCCACAGTGCGCGCAATATGCATTTCCTCGACATCCTTTAGAAGCCGTGTTCTTGCTACCAGAC
>NZ_JBFUAZ010000600.1:0-2598 GCF_056406035.1 Polaromonas sp. P1_E1_2
CGGCCGGTGAGGCCCAGCACGCCCAGCAGCGCGAATTGCTGCGCACGTTTGGCCACACTCAGCGAGAGYACCGAGAACACCAGGAAGGCGCCCGTGAACAAGGCCACCAATGCCAGCACCGTCAGGTTGACGCGGTAGGCGCGCGACAGGTTGCTGACGCGTTCGGCCGCGTCCCCTGGCGCTGTGGCGGTGATGTTGGACGGCAGCTGCAGCGACTCGATCACACGGCGCGCATCGGCGCCTGCGCTGAGCCTGAGGTCAATGCGGGAGAGTTGTCCGGCCTTGCCGAAGAGCTCCTGCGCGGCGGCAATGTCCATCACGGCCAGGGGCCCGCCACCGGCGCCGACGCTGCCGGCCACAGAAACCCTGCGCAGTTCAAGGCCGCTTTGTAGGCGCAACTCCGGCGAGTGCAATGCTTGCTGCGCGGCGGGGTTCAAGAACACCTTGCCAGGCGCAAACAGGGCGAAGCGTCCCGCGTCGGAAGACGGCACCGGCATCAGCGACGGCGCGATGGCGGCCACCGCCAGCGCGTCGATGCCGATGATGCGCAGCGGCAGGCGGCCGGTGGGGGAGGTGCCGTCCAGCGCATACGTGCTGATTTCAAGCACCGGGCTGGCCAGCGCGACTTGCGGATGGTTGGCCACGCGCGCGTACACCGCCTCGTCAAAGCTGCCCTGCACGGCACGCAGCTCCAGGTCGGGTTGACCGTTGACCGCGCGCACCGCCTGTGAGAACTCACTGAGTGCCGACGCATTGATGAGCTGTACTGAAAACGCCAGGGCCACGCCCAGCATCACGGCCACTACGGCGGCGGCGTTGCGCCAGGGGTGGTGTTGCAATTCCCGCCAGGAGAAGCTTGAGAGCAGGGCGCGCATGCGCTCATTGTGCCTTTCAGCGCCGCAGCGAAATCAGGCCCTGGGCAGATGAACGAACCCGCCATCTGTATCGGTACAGAATCAGGCTTTCTGGCTCTGTCGGGAAAACGCCTGGTCATTTAAGCTTGCGGTCTTCCGGATGCCCTGGACCCGGATCTTTCTGATTTCTCACCCGGAATGAAAGCGTATTCACCATGCAACTTCCTACTTACGACGACGTCACCGCCGCTGCCGCGCGGCTTGAAGGCCATGCGCACCGCACGCCCGTGTTGCGGTCCAGTACGGCCGATGCCCGCTGGGGCGCGAATTTCTTTTTCAAATGTGAAAACTTCCAGCGCATGGGCGCTTTCAAGTTTCGCGGCGCCTTCAATGCGCTGTCGAAGTTCGACGCGGCGCAGCGCCGGGCCGGTGCTATCGCGTTTTCGTCAGGCAACCATGCGCAGGCGATGGCGCTTTCGGCGAGGCTGCTCGGTATGCCCGTGGTCATCGTGATGCCCAAAGATGCACCCGCTGCCAAGCTGGCCGCCACGCAGGGCTATGGCGCGGAAGTGGTGCTGTACGACCGCTTCACCGAAGACCGCGAGGCCCTGACGAAACGGCTCGCCACCGAACGCGGCATGACGTTGATCCCGMCTTATGACCACCCCGACGTGATCGCCGGCCAGGGTACGGCAGCGAAAGAGCTGATCGAAGAAACCGGCCCGCTGGACCGTCTCTACATATGTCTGGGCGGCGGCGGGCTTACCAGCGGCTCGGCGCTTGCAGCCCGCGCCCTGTCGCCGCAGTGCAAGGTCTATGGCGTAGAGCCTGAAGCGGGGAACGACGGCCAGCAGTCGCTGCGCGCAGGCCGCATCGTGCATATTGAAACGCCAAAAACCATTGCCGACGGCGCACAAACCCAGTACCTGGGCGAGTACACCTTTGCCATCATCCGGCGCGATGTGGACGACATCCTCACGGTAAGCGATGCGCAGCTGGTCGAGTCCATGCGCTTTTTTGCCGAACGCATGAAGATGGTGGTGGAGCCGACAGGCTGCCTGGCGTTTGCCGGGGCATGCGCCGCGCTGCAGGCCAACCCGCCGGCGCCCGGTGAAAAAGTGGGCGTCATCATCAGCGGCGGAAATGTTGATTTGACGCGCTACGCAGAGTTGCTCGCCCGGGCCTGAGCAGGGGAGCGCAGCCTACGGAAGAATCCCGTCAGCGCTCAGATGCAGTCGGCGGTCTGCGCGTGCGGCGGCGGCTTCCGAATGGGTGACCAGCACCAGCGAGGCGCCGTGTTCGCGGGTCTGGGCAATCAGCGCATCCATTACTTTGGCGGCCGTCGTTGGGTCCAGGTTGCCGGTGGGTTCATCGGCCAGCAGCAGGCTGGGCCGGTGTACCAGGGCACGGGCAATCGCCACGCGCTGCAGCTGGCCGCCGCTGAGTTGCTGGGGCAGCCGCCCGCCCATGCCCGACAGGCCGACCGCATCCAGCAGTGACTGCACGCGCGCGTCGTCCGGCTCGCCGAGCAGCAGCAATGGCAGGGCCACGTTCTGCGCGACATCCAGGTGCGGCAGCACATGAAAGGCCTGAAACACAAAACCCACATGGCGGCGGCGTAGCAGCGCACGCTCGTCGTCGGTCATGGCACCCAGGTCCTGGCCGTTCAGCAGTACCGTGCCTTCGTCCCAGGTATCGAGCCCGGCCATGCAGTTGAGCAGCGTTGATTTGCCGACGCCTGATT
>NZ_JBFUAZ010000601.1:0-2598 GCF_056406035.1 Polaromonas sp. P1_E1_2
ATGCCAATCAGCACGAGCAAAATGAGCCAAGGAAACCACGCTGATACCTGGTGGAAAATGTGCTCGCCTAGCCGGGCGGCGCTCATCACAAGATGAGCGGCGATATGCAATAAAGGCTGTTTGGTATTAGCCGCGCCCACACATCGGCGCGCCGGCCGACAATATTGATTGACCACTGCCCACTCCCTCTTTTGCTATTTGAGAGCAAGTGTCAGCCGGTGGTGTGAACCCTGTCAATCGCGTTTCGCAAAACTACCTTGTTCAATAAATCGCGATGCTCATTCAATCCAGATGAGGTTCAGCAACTTCGAGCAGCATCATTAACCCAAACATTCTCATTTGAAACCGATGCTGATGTGTGAATGACTATGCATGTGCACCGAAGGAGTTAACCGGCATGTGTGCGTTTGGAATAATTAGCACCTCTTCAAATAGAGGAGGCGGTGTCGTTTTGACGCACATGATGCGAAACACGAGTCCTGAATTTCGCTGAAGCTTGACCCGAGGGGGTGCGGACAAAAACTTGGACTGGTACGCCAGCATGTTCAACCAGATCGAAGTCTTTCAGGTGAGCGATGGGCATGCCCTGCTCAACACCCAGGTCAACAATCTGGTGCAGGCCATGGCATCGTTCAGCCCGCCAGCAGCGGGTGAGACCACCCTGCCTGCCAGCTACCAGAGCAGTCTGGCGCCGGTGATTGCTGCCAACTGGCAGTAAATAGCGTTGAAGCATATTGCTCGCTGAAATCGCCCGACGGCTTCCGCCCGGTTGCCGTCGGCCGTGATATCCAGCGAGTCCTGGCGCTATTATTTTTGTAGCTGCTTGCGCTCGTCCCTATTGGCTTGTGACCATATTTCTCATGAGGAATTGGTTGTCAACGGCTGGCTGCCTGGTAAGCCGGGAGCGCTCATTGGGAAGTTTCTCAGAACATGCAAATCCTGGTCGGCGCGACAGCAGGCGAATCCAACTATCGGCCAATCCTCCTGGAAATCGCATACATTCGCGAGGATCGTGAACATCCTTCTCGTGGAGACAGACGTCACAGCCCTTTCTTGGCTGAAGGCGACAGTTGGGGGTCAAACCTCAGCGCAATTCAACAACTTTCAGCTAATTAAAAAAACTACATGAAAATAATTGCCCTTCTATTTGGAACCGCTGGGTTTTTTCTTTTCGTGTACTTGGTCTACTTATTTAGTAAGCACAAAGCTTATTTCTCCGGGGAGACTGAATATCGGAAAGCATTCTCTCGTTTAAGGGAACACTTCCCCCAAGATGCCTTCGTAATGAAGTGGGGTCTTGTTTTTTTCTTTGCCGTTGAAGCGATTGGTGGTCTGATTGCAATGATCTCTAAATATTGAAGACTAATTAGAAATCGCAATAGATCATCTCGACCATTCACATCTAAAAATTGCGAAGAATTCCCCAATGACAATTGAAATTAAAAAGAAAAAGTCAAAAATATTGGGCGTACCAGCCGGGGTGATTGTTGGGCTATGCGTATTGGGATATGTCATTTCGTTAAATGGAGTTCATGACGAAATGATCGCATTTCCTTTGATATTTTTTCCAATGCTCGTCACCATTGGTATGGCTGCGATCGCAAATCTGGCATTTTGGTTTGCAACCGGAAGCTCGCCAAAAAGAGACTCGCCTGGCTCGCTGACAAACGATGAACGTTTGTTAGAGGCCGCGCAACGCCCCGATCGTTTCTGGCTTGTGGCGTGCTATCGCTACCTTCAGCCTATCACGATGGTCGGCGCAGGCTACATAGCAATTTGTCCTGTGATCGGTGTTGTCCTTTTGAAGTAATGGAGTGGGGAAATGGGTTTCCCAAGAGTCTATGAATTCGGCAATGTATTCATCAACGTCGCCAATGCGATGGCGCCGGCCTGAACACCCCGGAGCAGGTCCTAAACAGCCTGCTCTCGCTGTTCAGGCARTCTTTTTGAGTATGAAATCGCCTCCAGCCCAATAAGGACGAGCGCAAGCAGCTACTAAATTCATAGCACCTTACCTGCACTCGCAGCCGGCGAATCCGCCAGGCGAGGCCGTCAAACCAGCTCTTCACCCCGCATCCGCTCCCCCAGGAAGTCCAGAAAGCTGCGCACCGCCGGAATCTGTCCGCGCCGCGAAGTGAACACCGCATGCGCCACGCCGGGGCGAAGCGCCCAGCCGGGCAGCACAGGCACCAGCAACTGCGCCTGCTGCTCCACCGCGCTCAGGGATTCTGGCAAAAAGCTCATGCCGGTGCCGGCCAGCACGGCCAGCTTCAGGGTTTGCAGGTCGTCGGCCACATAACGCGGCTGGTGCTGCAGCACAAACTCCTTTCCCTCGGGGCCCATCAGCGTCCACGACGCCCGGCCGTCCACCCAGGACATGGCGACGGTGTCCAGCTTGTGCAGGTCTTCCGGTTTTTCAGGCGTGCCCTGCCGCCTCAGCAAATCCGGGCTGGCCAGCAGGCGCCCGGAGCCGGCGCCCAGGTTTTTCACGACCAGGCTGCCGCTGTCTTCCAGCGTGGGCCGCACGCGCAGGGCAATGTCGATGCCYTCTTCCACCAGGTCAATCACCCGGTTGGTCACGCGCATGTCGACTTTCAC